>CAYREN010000288.1:0-6607 GCA_964423255.1 uncultured Roseivirgaceae bacterium
CAGACTTCATAAATGAAAACATACTCTCCTTGTCATTGAAGGACACTTTTACCTGATAAAGGTCTTCATTCATAATGTCTTGCAATATGGA
This sequence comes from uncultured Roseivirgaceae bacterium, assembly GCA_964423255.1. GTDB lineage: Bacteria > Bacteroidota > Bacteroidia > Cytophagales > Cyclobacteriaceae > JAAUQL01. The sequence goes on from CAYREN010000288.1 coordinate 92, forward strand.
GAAACTTATTGTTTCCTCGTTTTGCTGACTAATCAACTGCATCATATGCTGCTTAAATTCCTTAGACTTTTGTTGGGAAATATATCCAGTTACGTTTATTGTATACACGGTTTTATTATTTCAATGTGTATAAGCCAAAACCAGTGCCAGAAAATTTTTGCTATTAAGATGAAATGTAACAACATGTTAAGCTGCCAGGTTTCTTAACTATTCATTTGGAGGAGTTTTCAATACAATGAATAAAAAATTGACCCCTCTTTGAAATCAAATTGAGGAATATTTGGGAATCGGTTGAATCTACTAAAAGAGCCTAAAAAGAAACGTCCCACTGCAAGCGAACCCTTGAGCCTGAATGCAATTGATCGGTGTTTAGAGAATAGTAAAAATAGGAATACTCAGTAGTCAACTTGTTCCTATGACCTTTTATAAACCAGTTGATGCCTCCCGAGTATTCTTGTTGATAATCTGATTTTCTGGAAACATCAGGATCATAAAAAGCATGTCGGGCATAGAGTTCAATATTTTCTGGAAATTTGCCCCACTTGTAGTGAGGGAAATAACCAAGCTGAAATAAGTTACCTGCTAATGTTGTGATTTTAGTATTTACTTTGTCATTAACTTCCTTCCAATGAAATTCTTGTTGCCATGAAAACCCTTTGTACTTCCAGGCAGTTTCTTCCATCAACTGATTTACTCGGTACTGGCCGGCGACACCTTCTTCGAAGCCCTCTAATTGACCTCCACCGGCAGTAGAAAACCTGGTGTATTGGCTTTGGTTTGTGACACCGGCAAATGCCAGGATAGCAGTGAATTTTTTATAATACTTTAAGTCAGCGCCAGAAAACTCAAGTGGGCTACCTGTGAAATTCCATTGCCAACGTGTCATCAACATTGGGTTTTTATCATCATTATCCCGTGCCCCTCTGCCAGTCCCCATAAATATTGACGCCACATAGTTGAAGTCTGCCAAACCATTTCCATCTAATCTACCAAAAACGGAGATACCTTCTTGCCTGTCAAGTGTAAATGGTCTTGTTATGATAGACCTTTCCATCGTTTGTTGCTTCCCTGACGAAATGATTCGTTCTCTATTATACTGTGCTTTCCATTGACCTACCTTCAATTTTAGGTAAGGCAATTTTTCAACCATAAGTCGAAAATCCAGAAGGTTTGAACCAAACAAATCGTATTCAAGGTAGTATTTTAACCAGGGGGTGAAGGCATGGCCGCCGATTTTCATCCTTGCCCTGTTTACTTTCAGGTATAACTGCTCATTTTGAAAATCTGATAAGTCGATTGGGTCACTATCTCTCGGGTAGGCAATCCGAAATTGTCCGCGAAATTGAATTTGCATCAGATAGTTTCCATCAATGCTGGTAAATTCGAAACCTTTAGCCCCGTGACTTATGAATAGTTTTTTGTTAGGCGATTTTGTTGAGTCCTCCTCCTGAGCGTGCACACGAGTTATTGAAAAAATAATGCTTAGTATGGCTAACAATAAGGAAATTTTAATTGAAAAAGTCATGACACAAGTTGATTAATATTTTTTTGGCCTATTAATATTTAACTTTTTCATTTTTGACCTCAATGTGCTCGGTGGCATCCCCAGTATCTTAGCAGCTCCCTCATATCCATTAATTTGCCAATCACAATCTTCGAGAACTTTAATTATATGGCTTTTTTGGGAGTCAGATAATTTTGTTATAGAATTTGCTGTTGGATCGAGAACAATATGCTTGGACAAAGACGACTTCAATTGGTTATCATCCAATTTAATGGTATCACCCTCGCTACTGATGATGGCCCTTTCCAGTACATTTTCCAGTTCCCGAACATTTCCAGGCCAATCATAATCCTGTAGTTTTATTATATCTGCTTTTGAAATATTTTTAAATCTACGACCTATTTTTCTCCCTATTTTCTCTGTAAAATGTCGGATCAGGACAGGGATATCTTCTTTACGTTGGCGCAACGGTGGAATTGTAATTGGATATACATTCAATCTAAAAAACAAGTCTTGCCTGAATTGCCCCATATTTGATGCTTGTTGCAGATCTCGGTTGGTAGCAGCCACTATGCGCACATCTACTCGTTTTGATTTTTCACTTCCAACGGGTTCAAATTCTCCCGATTGCAAGACGCGTAATAATTTTGGTTGTAACTCCAATGGGAGTTCTCCTATTTCATCCAGAAAGAGGGTCCCTTTATCTGCAAGCTCAAACCGACCCTGTCTGGTTTTTAATGCACCGGTAAATGATCCTTTTTCATGACCAAATAATTCGCTTTCTATTAATTCTTTTGGAAGAGAGGCACAATTTACTTTTATAAACGACTTATGCTTACGTGTAGAATTACTATGAATCAGGTTGGCAAAAAGTTCCTTGCCTACTCCAGTCTCACCTTCTAATAAAACAGATGAGTTTGTACCTGAAACCTGATGGGCCCTTTTCATTACATACTTCAAGGCATCACTCTCTCCTATAATATCATTGGAATATTCCTGCCATTTGATTTCTTCTTTCAGTATCAGATTTTCCTTTTCCAACTGATTTTTGAGATTATTAATTACTTCAATTGCAGCTTCTCGCTCTGTCACATCTGCTCCAATACTAAGTAAGCCGGTAACTGTTCCATTTACATCTTTCAGTTGAATATTAGACCATTGAATACTCTTTTTAAAACCCTTCTTTAGTCTTATTTGGTTTTGATAAGTTGGAACCTCATAACCATCAATAATCTTTGTGAAAACTTCGAACATTTCATTTTTCTCTTGATCATCGATCATCAATGTAAACCAATTATTGCCAACTACCTCACCCATTAGATAACCTGTACATTTGCTAAAGTATGAATTCACATATTTTACTGTACCTTCTATGTCAAGCTCAACAACTAGAAGGTTTACATTTTCCATTAATGAACTCCATTTTTTCTCTTTAATTATGATCTCGGTATCTAATTGATAGCTACGGACTACATCTTGACCCATTTTTGACCCTATAATTATAGAAAAGAAAACGGGAAAAAAATCAAGAGGGCTCACAAATCCTTCCGGATCGAAGATTAAATGAATGTCAAAAGCCAGACTTAATCCAACAAGAATTGTCATGAAAAACAAACCTATCATCATGAGAAAATAGATCACCTTCCACAATATATTAATTTCTTTCAATCCTTTTATTCCTGCTATTATTCCATACAGGCTAATGGAAAGAATCGTAATATGCGCAATTAATTCCCATTGCTGCAAAGTAATAATGGATGACTTGGCTAGAAAGTAAAATATGACCACAACCCCTAATAAAATGGAAATTGCAATTTGAATTTTTGTTTTTTTATAACCTGTATATTCTCCTATAAACCATAAAAATAAGATATAGAAGGCCGCAGCGGTATATATGCTGACTACATCAGAAAAACCGACAAAGACCAGGTCATAAATTGATGAGATCTGGGAAAAGAGAAAAGCACTGGCAAAGATGCTTAAAAGACCAAAAAATAAATAAGACCGGTCTTTTAAATTTGACAATCCAATCGCCAAATTTATTCCACCTACTGCTAAAGTAAATCCACTAAAAAAAATAAATAAGTAACTGCCTGACATATTTTAAAAAAAATGTGCGCAAAAATTAAGTAACCTTCCTAAAAAAAAGCATTAGCTAAAATACTGGTTTAACTAATGCCTTTCAATAAAAATGATTTGAAGAAGATTAATTGTCTCAATCTCTCTTTATTCCTGCTTTATAAATTATTTCGTTTCGATAAAAGGAATCTCCATTGCCAATGCAGCATTGACCATCGCCTCGATTTTATTTTCAGCCTGGAAATACATGGCAGCTTTTCCAGCGGGCATTATTTTTTTAAATTTTTTGTAATACTTTTTCTTTAACTTGAGAACATCCTGCTGAAAAGAAAGTGCACCATTCCATAATTCATCTGCTTTTTCATCAGTCATTTTTTCGTAGTTGGCAGCAAAATCCTTAATCAGTGATATACGTTCGTTTTGAACTTTAGACAATTCGAAATTGTACTCATTGTACAAATCCCAGAATGGGCCACTAGCTGCATCATTTAATTCCATAACCTCGGCAATAGCAGCTTTCTTTTCTGTCTTAAGAACGTCTCGCACAATTTCGATATAATCATTTTCTGATTGTGCAAATAATTGAAAAGACGAAAAAATAATGGCAAGTGATACTAATACTGAATTCTTCATGTTTTACTTTTTAATTTGTTTTTGAATTATTAATTGTTAAAAATATTAGAATTAAACTTGTTACTAATGAATTTGTTTAGATTTTAGAAAAAAATTGAAATACGTCTCATATTTGCTAAAATCATAGATGAATCTTAAAAGTTATTTTGACATTAACTTTTAAGATAGCAGGTAATAATTTTAAGTATAAAAAAATAACGTAAGAAGAGCCTATATTACTTTCAAACCTACATCAGCACTCCTTTTATCGGCTGCATTGGTTCAGGGATATTTCCTGTATCTAATTCTTGTCTGATGTTTATTTCAATAGTTCTGGACAGTGAAAGCATAGGGGTGTCTGAGGGGAGATTCTCAAATGGATCTTGCATATAAATGGCTACACGGTCTATCACCAAAAAAGAGAATGCTAGAGAAACGGCGGTTGGGATCATGATAAAACCAATCATGTCTACCAATCCAAAAGGTAAAAACAATACCCATAAATAGATGAGCAAATCAACGAGTAAACTATAGCTAGAAGGAAAAATTGTATTTTTTATCCGTTCACATTTCCCCATGGAGTCAGTCAATCGGCTCAATGTCTCATCCAATTGCACAAATTGGTATGCATCAATCAATTTACTTTCATAAGTACCTTTTAGTTTTTCCGCTTGTAAATAAAGCAATGCATTTGGGATATTAATTTTCTCTTTTAGATTATCCATTTCCTCTTTGGAAATTAAACCTTTCAGCCTGTCGATTGGACCTTGCTTCCTCAGATGTTGAGATAAAGAATAATTCCATGCAATCTGCCTCAAACTCATATCTCGAATAGTTTGAAAAACAGGGGTGTTTCTATCTTCAAATTGTATGAAAGTAAGTAATTGCCTTACCCATGTTCTTGAATCATTGACAATTGCACCCCAAATAATTCGAGCCTCCCACCATCTGTCATAGGCCGAATTTGTTCGAAAACCCAATAATAGGGCAATTACAGTTCCGGGTACAGTAAGCAGAGTAATTGGTACGTGAATAATCTGTAAGGTATAGTAATGATCATATATGGATAATGCGCACATATACATACCAATTAATATCATTGGCGTTTTCAGGTCATTTATTATCCGCCTCCAAGGAATTTGTAGTGTTACTATCATCAATTTAAAATTATAATAAACTTTTTTTGGATAACTCAGAAGAACTCAAATTGACCTTATAAATATTTACCAATTCTTGTTTTCCTTTTAAAGATATTTCGCCTATGAGTTTAAAATTCAGATGTCCTTGGTCATTTAACTCATTTTTCGTCGCTTCTGATATTAAAAGTTCAGATTCAAATTCATTGCATTTTCCTTGGATTCTGGCTGCGGTATTTAATACATCACTATGGTAGGCAATTTCTCTCTTGATTATGCCGACCTCTGAAACGGTTACTTCCCCAAGATGTACTCCGGCTTTGAAAAACGGTACCAATCCATATTTTTCTTTGTAATATTTCTTTCGACTATTTAGGGTGCTCATAAAAGTGTAGTAAACCTGGAGACAATTTGCATTTTCAAATCCATCTTTTAGTTTCCATGTGAGCACTGCTTCATCGCCAACATATTGATAGACTTCTACTTTGTGTTGAATTATTGCCGGAGTGAGATCGTTAAGACTATCCTGGATTAAAGTGCTAAACCTGATATGGCCAAGTTTCTCCGCATGGGAGGTAGAGTCTTTCATATCCAGAAACATAAAAATCCTTGTCTCTACTATTGGGCTATGGTATTTACCCAGAATAAGATTTGTCAATATTCTACCACCAATTTTAGTTTTCATCACTTGAAGGAAATAAATGAAGAAACTAAATGTTCCAGTGTAAATAATCCACAGAAAGGATGTTTCAGAAAATATAAAATTCATGAGACCAAGCCTGACATTATCGACTTGATTATTGGTGAAAACCAATACACTCAATGAAAAAATGGAAATGAATATTTGAACTATACTTTTGGTTAAAATTATTTTCCAGTAAGCCAATTTCTTGAGCCTGTCTTGGTCAAGGATATAATCCATTATGCCAAATGATATGCCAATTGTAATTCCTAAAATCACCATTTGAAATAAAAGAGAAAAAGGATGAAAAGGTAATACTCGTTCAAAAGAGGGTAATGATTCTACACCCCACACACGTACGAACCCAAATAGAATAGAGGCTAGTATCCATATTGTCAGGGACCATGCTATTGTTGTAAAAAAACCAATAAATTTATTTTGCCGTAACGTCATTTAAATGTTGTTTATTTTTTTCCCCTTATAGGAGAATCAGGTTCTATTAT
>CAYREN010000289.1:0-6589 GCA_964423255.1 uncultured Roseivirgaceae bacterium
ATTATTATAAAAAGTTGGACGATCAATCACTAAAAATATTAAAGCAATATTGGGGATATGATAATTTCAGACCACTTCAACAAGAGATTGTAGAATCTGTACTTAATGGCCAGGATGTACTTGCTTTACTTCCTACAGGAGGAGGAAAATCACTATGCTATCAGCTGCCGGCTTTGTGCAAAGATGGACTTTGTCTTGTGATTTCACCGCTCATTGCATTAATGAAAGACCAGGTCGATCAATTAAATAGTATGGGAGTGAAAGCATATGCTATTTATACCGGACTCACAAATCGGGAAATTGACATCATCCTTGACAATTGTGTTTATGGAAAAGTAAAACTTCTCTATGTTTCTCCAGAAAGGCTTCAGACTGAATTATTTATTGAGAGGGTAAAAAAGATGGATGTAAATCTGTTGGCTGTAGATGAATCTCACTGCATATCGCAATGGGGGTACGATTTTAGGCCCGCATATTTAAAAATTGCAGAATTCCGACAAAATAGTGTTCCAAATGTGACAACTATTGCACTAACAGCTACTGCCACAAAAAGAGTAGTAGAAGATATTTGCGATAAATTAGAACTGAATAATAAGCAAGTCTATAAGGCAAGTTTTGTTAGAGAAAATATAGCTTTTGCTGTCAGAAAAGTAGAAAGTAAGGAAAGGAAGTTATTGGAGATTCTGAATAATGTACCAGGAACTGCACTTGTGTACGCCCGAAGTAGAAATCGTACTAAGGAATTGAGTGATTTGTTGTTGAAGAATCAAATATCATCTGATTATTATCATGCTGGGTTGAGCCATGATTTGCGAATGAAGAAGCAGGAATTATGGCAAAAGGGTAATACAAGAGTAGTCGTGGCTACTAATGCCTTTGGAATGGGTATCAATAAAAAGAATGTAAGAGTAGTCGTTCATGTTGATGTCCCTGATAATTTAGAAGCATATTATCAGGAGGCAGGACGAGCTGGTAGGGATGGTAAAAAGGCATACGCTGTTGTAATTTATCATGAGAGAGACAAGCAACTTTTAAAAGGCCATTTTGAAAATGCCCATCCTTCAATTCAGTATATGAAAAGCGTTTATCAGGCATTGGCCAACTATTATAAAATTGCCGTTGGGTCAAATCTATTTTCATTTTTTGATTTTGAAATAGATGATTTTTGCAGCAATTTCAATTTAAATATCAATGAGACATATTATGCTATCAAAAAACTGGAAGAAGAAGGATTTATAGAACTGAATGAAAGTTTTTACCATCCTTCGAAAATTTCTTTTAATGTAGAAAAATCCGAGCTGTATAAATTTCAGGTGGCTAACGCTTCATATGATAACTTAATAAAATCTTTGTTGAGATTATATGGTGGTGAATTATTTGGAAATTTTGTAAGAATTTTTGAAAACAAAATAGCTAGAACGTTAAATTCTACAGTTTTTAATATTAAAAGTATGTTAAACTATTTGAATAATTCAAAGATAATTACATACGATAGAATGAGAGATAAACCTCAAATTTCGTTCACAACTTTGAGATATGATGCAGCTAAACTTCCACTAAACAAACAACGAATACATGATCGGCGGGATATTCAAAAGAGAAAACTCGAATCAATATTACGCTATGTTGAAAATGAAAAACAATGTAGAACGAATTTTATATTGGAGTACTTTGATGAAAGTATTTTTGAAGACTGTGGACATTGTGATTATTGCATTGAAAGAAAAAGAAATATTTCAATTTCTGACCATAGGCGCATTAGGGAGATGATTCACTATCAATTAAAAAAAGGTGCAATATTTCCAGAAGAATTAACAATGTTATTTGCCTACCATGAAATATCTCTTGTAGAAAAAATAGTATTTGAGATGACTGATCTTGACCTATTGAAATATGATGAAGAAGGTAGATTGATTTTGAAAAAATTATAGTTATTGAGGATGGTTAACTACATTAATTATCAATCACGAGCAAAATTTCATATTAATGATAATATTCAATTTTTTATTTAACAGCGAATCAGTATTCAATCAAGTTCAAATTGACAGATTAGGTAATATTGTGATAATTTATGCTTTAAGATCATGTAATTAGTGGTTTTTTAATTGGATATATTGATATTTTACCTTCAGATAACTTATCTGTTTTTTTCATTTAATGTTTTTTGCTAATTTTATGTTAATATTGTAACACGTGTCATCAGTAATACTATTTAGTTAGCAAAAGACATTTAATTTTTGTTGTTGAGATGAAAAAATCAATACTTGTAGTTGTATTATTACTTTTCTGTACGGAGCTCGTTTTAAGTCAGGGATTTTATAATAAAAACAGAAATAGAAATTTTTTATTATCTGCTGGTACTGGTACAACTCATTATTATGGTGATTTGGCTAAGTCTGGTGATAATTCAAATATCAAACCGAATTTTGCTGTCGGTGCCAGATATAATTTTTATCGTTGGTTTTCTGCAGGTGCAGAGATGACATGGTTTATGCTTTCTGGCAATGACAATAGCGACCCTGGTAAAATAACGCGAAACTTATCTTTTCAATCTCATAATTTTGAATTGAGTGGCGTTATCCATATAAGTCTTTTTGAAGAAGATCGACGTTTTTATATGCGTCCATTTGCAAATCCTTATATATATGGCGGTGTTGGATTAGTTAGTTATAATCCAACGGCAAAGTTAGATGACAAAAGATATAATTTAAAAAAGTTGAATACGTCCGGTGAAAGTTATAGTGGATTTACGGCATCATTTCCAGTTGGAGGAGGTGTCAAGTTTAGAGTAAACCCGTTTTTCAATGTCGTTATTGATGGCGGTTATAGATTTGTGCTTTCTGACAATTTGGATGATGTCAGCAGTGGAATTTACCCCGACCCGGCTTCATTTTCTGATGAGACAGCAAGAAAATTATCTGATAGAACCTGGGAGTTGGGCGTAAATCCAACATGGGCCGAGCAAGGAAAGAACTTTAGAGGCAACCCTGACAACAATGATGGCTATTTCATTTTTAACCTCAAAGTCGAATATTATTTTGCTGAGATTGGAAGGAGCAACACATATAGGAGGAGATTAAAAGGAAGTTCACATAAGCTGAAAGCTCCCAAAAGAAGAACAAATAAGCAAATTAATAAAAGGAGATTCTAATCAATTATATAATTCCTTTGTCGATTAAGCCAATATGCTACCCCACTATAGACAAGGAATGTTAATATAATTATTAGAAGATACATGGTTAATCCAATATTAGCATACAATTGAAATAATATCATTACTCCAATTTGACTTGTAATTAATATTCCTGTCGTGTATAAATGATTTCCTTTTAGTAAATCTAATATTATGTGATGAATATGTTTATTATCAGCTTGAAAAGGGGATTTACCATTTAATAGCCTAACAAATGATACTCTAATTATGTCCGCCAGAGGGATAAATATACTTCCCAATACCAAAAAGAATGAATTATTTATTGGAGTATTTTCTGACAAACTTATGAATTTTAGTGCGAAAAATACAAGTAAACCACCAATCATCAATGAACCTGTATCACCTAAAAATATTTTCATTTTTGATGAGATATTAAAAAAGAATAATCCTAAAAGACCCCCACTTAAGGAAATTGAGAATACTGTTAAATTGGCGTCCATTATTATGATAAACTTCAAAAAGTAGAATAAACTTCCAATAATACCCAGCCCTATAGCTAGGCCGTCTATTCCGTCTATCAAATTAAATGCATTTATAGTTATCACTATGAATAGGATCCAAAACAAATAATTGAATATATATGGCAATTGAATAATATCATGTATAAACGGGATAACCAATTCTTGTTTATTTATCATGGATACAATTGCAATAGCTGGAATAAACTGTCCTAAAAATTTGTATGCAACTGGTATAGGATTAAAATCATCAATAATCCCAGTAATTAATAATACTGCAAATGCCGAGATTAAAAGACTAAAATCTTCTTGATTTGGATAGTCCGAAAAAAGTACAAGTGAAGTGAGAACAGCGATACAAAGTATAATTCCTCCTGTGTTTGGAATACTTACATCATGAGAGCTGCGATGATTAACTAAGGCGTAAAATCCTTTTTTTTTTGAAACGTAGATAAGAATTGGTGTGCAAATGAGAATGATAACAAGAGCAGTAATTCCAGATTTATAAATTGAAATATCCATCCTTGTTCTTCAAAAAATTCTATTTATCTCAACCTTTCTTTTTGTCCAGCACTTCAAACTTAGAAGAATTACTTTTAAACTCAGGTACGATGTATTTCATAATTCCTACTAATTTCAACTCATCTTGATCTTGAGCAGTATTTATAAGTAGTTGAATGTCTCCTTGTACCGTCTCGTAGTGTTCTTTTCTGGTTTTGGCAATTAAAATTTTGTGGTGGTATGTTGGTAAGGCGTTCTCGTGGCTACTTAAAAGCTCTTCAAAGAGTTTTTCACCACTTCTCAACCCTGTATAAATAATTTCAATATCGCGGCCAACCTCTAGTCCGGAAAGTTGGATCATTTTTTTTGCCAATTCTATTATTTTTATTGATTTGCCCATGTCGAAGACAAATATTTCTCCTCCAGCTCCCATTGCGCCTGCTTCTAACACCAATTGGCATGCTTCAGGGATTGTCATAAAAAACCTCGTAATATCCGGGTGAGTAACTGTTATAGGTCCTCCCAAATCAATTTGTTTTTTAAATACCGGAATAACCGAACCGTTGGACCCAAGAACATTACCAAATCTTGTTGTGATAAATTTAGTTGCATCTGGATTTTTTTCCATTAAATAGTTGTTGAGAGACTGCACATATTTCTCAGCTATTCTTTTGGATGCTCCCATGACATTTGAAGGATTTACTGCCTTGTCAGTAGATATCATGACAAATTTTTGGGCATTGTATTTTACTGAGAGATCTGCAAGAATTTTTGTGCCCTTGATATTGCAATTTACTGCCTCAGCAGGATTTTTTTCCATCATTGGTACATGCTTGTATGCTGCTGCATGAAAAATGATATGTGGTTCAAATTCCTGAAAAAGACCTTCCATCCTTTCTTCACATGTTATATCTGCAATTATCGGATAAACCTTTAATGTTCCTTTTTTGAGCTTTAATTCATTTTCAATATCGAATAAGTCTGATTCTGCCTGATCAACCATTACGATTGAATCTGGATTATAGAACAGTGCTTGTCTTACTATTTCACTACCAATAGATCCGGCAGCTCCGGTTACCATTATTTTTTTGCCTTTTAATTCTTGAGATATATTGAAATTGTCAAGTTTAATAGAATCTCTTTCTAAAAGTTCTTCAATATTAATGTCTTTGATTTGGTTGATGCTTAATTCGCCTTTTACCCAATCTTCTACAGGTGGAACAATTCGTACTTTTATATTTTTCTCCAGGCAAACATCAACAAGTTCATTTTTTCTTTCAACAGAAATACTTCTGCTGGAAATAATTAATTCCTTAACTCCTTTGGTGTTCATGATCATTTCCAGATCTTTTCTTGCATCAAAGATGTTGACTCCGTTTACAACCTTTCCAATATGCTTTTTATCATCGTCGATATACCCAATTACCTTATATTGATTCCCCTGATTTTCTTCTATGATTTGTCTCGCCATCTGAGCGGACTTGTTTGTGCCATAAATTAGGACATGTTCAACCTTTTTTTCTTTTTTCCAAAACAATGAAAATAGTTGTTTTACAAATAGTCGATAGGAAATGAGGATTAATACCGCATTGAGGAAGGAAACAATAATTACAGAAATAGGTATTAAATAAACGCCATTTACTTCGTAATTAATGTAGCTGGCCATAAAAGTAAGAATGGAACCTAAAAAAATGGTCCCTAATATTCTTCCTGCATCTTGCATGCCTGTGTAACGTACAATGCCAGCATAACTTCTCGTTGTAATGCTGGCTGCGAAACAAAAAAAAGTGAATGTTATTATGCCGGAATTAACATCAAAACTGCCAAGGCTATTGTAATCAAAGCTGAACCGAAGTAAGTAGGCAAGTAAAGATGAAAAAAATAGTATCCCGATATCAATAAGGATAATTATCCAACGAGGAAGGATTTTTATTTTTAATAATAGGTTGTCCATTAAGTAAGTACTCAATCCTGTATTGATAAAATAATTCAACTGTAAGTTTAAAAAGTACCGTACCTTATTCAGTTTTAAATCAATTCGAAATTATTCAAGTGAAAAACTAATTAAAATACATGCAAATATAATGTATTAATTTTAAACTTTTGATCTGATAATCTCTATTATTTCACGTTACATTATTGATTTTATCTCATCGTCATAAGTAAATAAATCTCCTTATTAAAAATTGTATTGGCCGTCTTACATTATTATTATTTTTGAAGTATTTAAATGAGTATTGAATGGAATATGTCACAACATCAAAATATTATTATGATGTTGAAATTCAGCTTCTTAGCGATTTGTCATTTCTAATATTATTGATTTGAAAAATGATAAAATTAAATTGCTAATAGCGATATAAGAGAATATCATACTTTTTATAGCTAAAAGAAAATATCCCCGCATTTGATACTA
>CAYREN010000290.1:0-1088 GCA_964423255.1 uncultured Roseivirgaceae bacterium
AAAACGGGTAAGATTAATTATTTGAGTTGTATCAAGTGTGTTGTCTTCAATATTTGCAGGAATAGCTAAAACAGCAACTTCCTCGTAATATGCCGGTTTGCCATTTTCCTGAAAAGGAATCATTGGCTTGCCTGATTCGCCAACTATATGTTTTGCAGGGAAAGTAACTTCAGGAAAAGGAATTATGATTTTTTGTATTTCAGAATCTCCCTTTAAACTTGTTTTTGAAAAATAAAGTGATTTGCTTCCGTGCTTTGGTTCGATCCAGCTTCCTCCGGCATTCCAGCTGCTTGCTACATTAAGGCCAACAGTTAAACCGAGTTTTCCAGCCAGGTCGATCACGTATTTTATTACTTCCAGCGACTCATCACTTAAGAAAGCTGGTCCTCCCGGAATCATCGTATCTTGTTTTGGAACGCCTATTTCAAAAAAGTCGAAACCACCAATTCCGGCTTCTTTCATGGCCAATAATTCCTGTTTTGCCCTTACTGTATCGATATTTCCGTTGAGGCACCACCAGTAAACTTTTGGCTTGGCGGTTCCGGATGGATCTAAAAAACCTGCTTTTATAGAATCGTAAGTAGTGACTTTTGGTGCATTGATTTCACATGACATATGAAAAAAAACGAAGACAGAAAGAAGTATTAATATGGGTGTTTTCATAACGATGGATTATTAGAGATGCTCTTAGTTTTAATAATCTGCAAAGCGAAATCATCGTTTGTTTTCACCGCCCACTGCTTTAAGTTTTGGCGACATTTAGCTCGTACGTCTTTTATAACGGATTCGCCTGCAAGATTGATCATTTCCCCAGGGTCATTTTCCAGGTCAAACAATTGCTCTTCACCTGTGCTAAAGATGTTGTATTTATAATTCCCTAAGCGCAACAATCGTCCTTTTCTAGTCGGATCCTTTTTATAATCAGCAAGTTCCACCACAAGGTAATCTCTCCAGCTTGCTTGCTGATCTTCGATAATCGTTTTGAGGCTGTTGCCTGTAAAGGATAGATCCGATTTAATACTGGCATATTCAAGCATCGTTGGCAGAATATCAATCTGAGATACCAAATGTGTCTTATTCGTTATCCC
>CAYREN010000290.1:1188-6554 GCA_964423255.1 uncultured Roseivirgaceae bacterium
GGAGGAAGCGGAGGCAAATTTGAAATTTTATCAGGAGAGGTGCCAATTACATCCGGCAATTTATGTTTGAATCCATAATGTCGTATTTCAAGTAAAGAATCATTTTCCGATATCCATCCTGCTTTGCGCGGATACATACAAATGTCGTGTGGATTATGGTAGCTGATAGCAAGAAATAATGGCTTTTTCTGACTATATTTTTCCAGATAATTTACAACGGTTTTGGTTAATGTTGGATCTGTCTCTGCTCCTAAAAACCATCGTTTAAGTTTTGGCTTCCAGGGGAGGAGATCAAACCCCTTGATAGTTTTCTGTTTTGATGTAGCTCTTTGGGGATAGCTTTCAGGCAAATGCCATTTGCCAGCCCAAACTGCTTGATAACCATTCTTCCTGAAAATTTCACCTGAGTTTGTAATGTCATTCCTCATACTTTGCCCATTCCACTCCACACCTGTTTCATGAGGCATCCGACCAGAGATTATGCTACTTCGAGCAGGGCCGCAAACCGGAGAAGTACAATATGCATGAGTAAATACTACTCCCTGCTTTGCCAGTAAATCCATTGCCGGAGTTTGTAAATATGGATTGCCAACAGCACTCATCATATTTGAGTTTTGCTGATCGGTAAGTATCAATATGATGTTGGGCCTTTTATTTGAATCTGATTTGTTAGTCTGACAGGAGTTAATAGTAAAAAGCACTATTAAAACTACAAAAGAGTGTAACTGAATTTGATAATTTCTGTGATTTTTCATGGAATTTAAATCTACTTTTAAACAAGTATCAATTAGAATTGATTATTACTGATTCAATTCCCAGATAATCAGCAATTTTTTTAATGGTCTGAGCGTGATGACCAATGCCCAAAGCAAAGTGATGGGTTGGTCCTTCGACAATCCATCGTTTCAAAAATGTTTTGATATCGGGATTGAAATACCCTCTGGTATTGGTGTTTCCGGTAGCTGGAATCGGCCCTTGTACGGATTGCCCTTCGGCGATCACGAATTTGAATTTTCCTTCAAAAGTAGAAGAGATGCTCAACATGGTAATAGGCCCCTCCTTAATTTTGAATTCAACACTTGCACCACTACCGGGCTTGCCATGATACTTGGTCAGGCTTCTCAACACTGGCTTGCCATCGGCAATATTGATGTGGTGCGGCCCGTCATGACCAACCAGGATAAAGCCATTTTCGAAATCTATGGGATGAAATTCTGCAAAGCTTCCTCCAATATCCAGCCGGTCCATGATCAGCATGGCGATGGCTGTTTTCAAATCGGATTCACCACACATCGGGAAACCTGCGGCTGTAAGCAGAGAGTTGCCAACAATAAGGTTAGTTACGACTTTCCTTAATTCGGAATCTTCAGACGATTCGTAATAGTAGGCCAGTCCGTCCAGGTTCTTTTCTTCTATAAATTTATTTAAAGCAATGGCAACTCGTGATGCAGTTTGCAAATCTTCATCGGTGAGCTTGCGGGTAATCGGGTCGGCAACAGGCGTAGGCGTATCAAAAAAGCGTAGAATTTCTTTTTCCTTTTCATGGATTTCTGATGCTTTTATACCCTCATAATGTTTCAGGATATCTTCGGCTTCCGCTTGCACAACGTGGCATCCGAAAGCTGAAGTCAGCATGGTAGGGTCGGTGTGCATATCGAGCATGGCTTCTATGGGATGCCCGAAATGGCCGATTCTGGCATTTTTCAGATCGTGGAGTACTTTGGCAATTTGGCAGTATTTTTCAACTTCCTTGTCTACTTCAGGATCATCTTCCAGCGTGCCGATAATGACTTCCGGAACTTGCTTTCCCATGCGAATAGCCACACCGGAAAATTCAGGAACCGAACAAAAATCATCATTGCAAAGCTGCATATACGTTGTTGCTATTTTATAATCCATCGCCTTTAGTGGCTGTAGCGCAACCAGGACTATCGGAATATCAATGTTGCGGATTATGGTCCCGAAAGTAACAGAAGTAGCATACGTGACCATATCACAAAATATAAGGTCGAGGTTTGCGGCCTTTAATTTTGGCACCAGGTCATAGGCGCTTTCTGCATCGTCCACCAACCCAAAATCTGTAACATTGACATCATATTGATTCACCTTTTCAACAAACAAATTTTGCTTGGCATTTAATTCTTCAAGCAAGCCATCAAATTGCTCCCAGTATTTCCAATACCCCACACCAAATATTCCAATATTGGCGGTCAGCGGTTTCCTTCGGGGAATGATTCTATTTTTCATATTTTTCTTTTTTAATGCTACAATTATAGAATGAGTGAATGCTAAAATGATGGAATGATTTAATATTTAAATGAATTATACAATCGAATCGTGAATACATAAATTAGCTATTTCTATTCTTCAATTATTTTCTCATTCACTCATTCCATTAATTTAATCGCCTTTATTTTCGGTATCATGATCAACAGGAGAATAAATCCTATTGGATACATGATCCCAGATATTATCCACATGGGCAGATAGGAGTAGCTTTCTACTATTTTTCCAATCAGCGGATTAATGAGTAAACCAGCCACTGCCCCTGCCGTGCCTGCCATCCCAACGACTGTTGATGTAGCACGCTTTCCAAATATTTCGCTGGTAATGGTAATATAATTGGTGATCCAAAACCCATGGGCAAACATGAAAAGTGAAATAAAGAAAATAGCCATTCCAACCGTAGAGGCTACAGTTGTCAATGCAGTAAGTATGGTGGCTGCAGCGGCAATTCCCATAATTATTTTTCTTGCTTTATTTACCGATAAGCCGGAATTAATAAGTTTGTCAGAGGCCCAACCACCGATCATATTGGATATGCCCAATGCTAAAAATGGGATCCAAAACAGATCTCCGATTCGCTCAAATGATACTCCACGTTCTTCGCTGAGGTATTTTGGTATCCAGAACATGATAAAATAAAACACCGGATCGAGTAGAAAACGAATAGAGATCAATCCCCAGGCTTCCCTTGTTTGCAATATTGCTTTGAATGGAATGGTTTTTTTCACAATACCATTGTCCTCTTTATTATCTTCTAAAATAAGAGATCGTTCCTTGTCAGTAATTAATCTTGAATTTTGAGGTTTTCTAAAAAATATCAGCCATATCAGTACCCAGATGCCACCAATGAGACCTGTGGCTATAAATGTACCCCGCCATCCGAACATACTTGTCATATAAACTGTGAGGGGAGGGGCAATTACTGCTCCGAGAGCAGCACCTCCTATGGCGATACCCATGGCAAGTCCCCGTTCCTTTTGAGGAAACCACTCGGTCACACCCTTGGCAGCTCCAGGAAATGCGCCCCCTTCTCCAAGTCCCAGAAAAAAACGGGCCGCTCCAAGTTGCATGGTGTTTTGCACCAAACCGTGCATGGCACTGGAAAGTGACCAAAGACCAACAGAAACGGCCAATCCTATGCGGGCACCAAACTTATCTATCAGCCATCCTCCAAGGGTGAACATGATTGCATAGCTGAGCAAGAAGGCAGTATTGATCCAGCCATACTCCACATCTGTCATGTGAAATTCGTCTTTGATCTTGATAATGGCCAGGGACAATACCTGCCGGTCGAGAAAACTCAGGGCAGTTGCCGTGAAGAGCAGGCCGACTATTATCCATCTCAGATTTTTTATTTTCATATTATAGAGTTGGTTCTATCATGAATTAAAACCTTTTGAAAATTACACCAGCCTTCCGGCGAGGCAGGGAAGTAGGGAGACCGAAGACCGAAGTTAAAAAAAGAAAAAACAAAAGCAGGATTAAGAAATACTGACAAATGCTTATGCTATAATTTGTTTCTTCCGACTCCGGACTTCTGACTTCAGTCTAATCACTTTTTTTACTTAAATAACTTTAATCCATAAAATAATGTCATAACAAACTAGGTATTTATTTGAACGAATGTAAATTGTCACTTTGATAAATGACTTGCACATTTTGATATGGAGTTACTTAATGTAAATAAATCCTTTAGTCAATACTTTGTCATCAGTGAAGAGGATAAGGCATGGGGAATCCACATCCTTGATTGTGGTGCTTCTATTGTATCTCGTGGTGCCGACTTTCCAGAGCGGTCACACCCGGATAAATATTATTTTAGTTGGCACAGAGGACGAGTTTTAAGTGAATATCAGCTCATTTATTTATTTCGGGGGTGTGGCATGTTTGAGTCTAAAGAATCTGGCCAACTGGAATTGAATGAGGGATCTGTGATTTTGATATCTCCTGGCGTCTGGCATAGGTACAAGCCCTCCCCAAGCAAGGAATGGCACACCTATTGGGTAGGGTTTGATGGGCTGACTGCGAAGCAAATTATAGACAAATTGCATTTTTTGCCAAAAAATCCCATACAGGAAATCGGATACCAAAAGAAAATCATTCAGGTTTTTCATCAGATATTTGATGTAGGACAGGCAGAATTTTCCGGTTATCAACAAGTGCTTTCCGGAGAAATTGTAAAACTTGTAGGCTGGTTGCACGCCTTAAAGCGGAAGGCAGAATTTGGAGATTACGATGCAGATGCGATCATTCGAAAAGCGAGGATCATCATTATGAACAGTCCTGATGATGTTGCGATAGACAAGGTGGCAGATGAATTGAATATGGGATATTCCAGTTTCAGAAAATTATTTAAAGAATATACAGGGATGGCGCCCGGACAGTATCAAATACAATTGAAATTGAAACGTGCCATCAATTTGCTTCATGATAAAAGCAAGCCTATCAAGGAAATAGCACTCGACTCGGGCTTTAGTTCCCCATACTATTTTTCACGGATATTTAAAAAGAAATTGGGCTGTTCTCCTATCGTTTTCCGTAGAAGGTTGTTTGAAATTCCTGGTAATTAAAGAGCACTTATTTTATAAATACAGCAAACTATCGGTTTTCAAATTTACTGTTTGCATATTTATTCAAATACTGTTTTCTCAAATTCTCTTGATTCCGTTTCAAATACGACTTTAGTTCAATTGCAGTACTATTTTGTGATTGGACATTTATTATCTTATTTTCATCCGCCTATAATTTGCAGAAACAATGCTATTAGTAGATTACAATCATGCTCTTGTGCTCGCCTGCCGGCGAGGAAGGAGTCTCAATAATTATCTCAGGCATGGCCTGTTTCATATATAAAATATTGTATTATGTGTTTTGGAAAACCAGAAAAGAAAAGCGATCAAGATAGGGTAGTAGATATGTTAAAGGGTGCAGCAGAAAATGGAGGCGTACCCTCTGCTCCTGTCGAAGTGTTTACTTCTATGGTTGGATCACAAGCCGATTCATTAAGAGATCTTGCCGGCGCCATGGATGAAGTCACCAAGGGAATTAATGGTGAGAAAATGGATATGGATAAGATTAAT
>CAYREN010000291.1:0-6517 GCA_964423255.1 uncultured Roseivirgaceae bacterium
TGGGTGGGATCATTGTAAAGAGGTCAAGATGGGTATCAATCCCTTTAAATGAGCAGTTTGTTGGAAGTTGCTGGGCCCACGTAGCAAGAATTTTCGAACTGATGATGGAAGGTATATCTATTAAGTATATAGCAAACCCATACTTGAGTAAGCGGGGTGAAAATGATTCTTTTCGCGAGAATGGTGTCGTGCAACGTTATAAGCTGGCAATAATTGGGTATCAAAATTTGGCCGAATATTTTTTCGGGGTTAGAAGTAAGGAAGCATACCACGTTCGACGAGTTCTTCGAAATGAGTTTACGATTAAACATTTCTTATATGCAAAGTTATTGTGCAATGAAACCCCCGAAAAAGAAGACCAAAAGATGTTGGATTTTATTGTGAATAAGGCTTGCATGGACGTTTCTGTCAAGAATGCAACAGTACGCCTGGTATATTGGCTGACACCACTATGGGTTTGCAATATAGCAAGGTGTCTGTATGAAATTTGGCTTAAGCGAAAAAGTAAATTCCAGACCTCTAATTAAACCAGGTGTAATAAATACGATGGCAACCGCAATAATCACAGGCATAACAGGACAAGATGGATCTTATATGGCGGAATTATTGTTAGCCAAGGGCTATAAAATTGTAGGTGCGGTAAGAGATGTCGAGCGAGCGAAGGAAAGACTTTTGGGCCCATTGCTTAATAAAGTAAGTCTTGTGCAGTGGGATATGCTTGATCAAAGTCGCATGATTGATGTATTAAAGGAATATTGTCCTTCCGAAATTTATAATTACTCAGCCTACTCTTCCGGTTCTGGTATGTATGATGACCCGGTCGATATCGGTGAAGTGAATGGTATATCGATTACTCGCATACTGGAAGCTATTCGGAAGGTTAACATCAATATTCGGTTTTGTCAGGCCTCAAGTAGCGAAATGTTTGGTGAGGCAAATGAAAGCCCTCAAACAGAAAAGACAATATTTCATCCGCGTAGCCCATATGGAGCGGCAAAGCTTTATGCCCATTCAGTGATTGATATATATCGCCATCGTTATAATTTGTTTGCCTGCTCTGCCATTTTATTCAACCATGAGAGCCCTCGACGTAGCACCGACTTCGTAACCAGAAAAATCACACACGAAGTTGCAAAAATAAAATTGAATTTATCATCCGAGCTTTGCCTGGGGAACCTTGATGCATGTAGAGACTGGGGATTTGCAGGTGATTACGTGTATGCAATGTGGTTGATGTTGCAAGGAAAATGCCCGGATGATTATGTTATAGCTACAGGGAAGGTGCATTCTGTTCGCCAGTTATGTGAGTTAGCGTTTGAACGTGTCGCATTGGACTATAGAGATTACGTGCGTGAAGATACCAATATGTTTCGGCCAAATGAAAAAATGCAATTGGTCGGTGATGCAAAGAAAGCAAGACTCCAGATGAATTGGGAGCCAAAAATTGGGTTTCGTGAGTTAGTAAATATCATGATAGATGTGGATTTGCGCTTAATAGAAAATAAACAAGGGAAAAGTAAATGTATACAAAAATAGAAAAATGTCGGATTTGTGGAAATGTAAATCTGGAGCAAGTTCTTAACTTGGGAGAACAGGCGCTGACAGGTGTATTTCCACGAGAAAAGAGTAATCAAGTAACTTCTGGTCCGCTACGACTTGTAAAATGTATTGGCGAAAATGATGATGAATGTGGCTTATTACAGTTAGAGCATAGCTACGAGCTGAGTGAGATGTATGGAGAAAATTACGGCTATCGATCAGGTTTAAATGACAGCATGGTAAAACACTTGCACAAAAAGGTGGAAAGAATTCTTGCTTCTGTTGAATTAAATGATGGTGATTTAGTTGTGGATATTGGAAGTAACGATAGTACCACGTTACAGGCATATCCTTCTTCAGGGCCTAACTTGGTGGGTATTGACCCAACGGGAATTAAATTCCACAAATATTATCCAGACCATATCCAGTTAATTCCAGATTTTTTCTCATCAAGGTTACTGAATAATAGATTCCCCGGAAAGAAGGCTAAAATCATAACTTCTTTTTCTATGTTTTACGATCTTGAGAAGCCGATGAAATTTATGCAGGAAGTCTTTGATGTGCTTGCCGATGATGGTGTCTGGGTCTTCGAGCAAAGCTATATGCCGACCATGCTTGAGATGAATTCTTACGATACGGTATGTCATGAGCATCTGGAATATTATGCCTTATCTCAGATTAAGTGGATGTCTGATAGAGTGGGTTTCTCGATTGTGGATGTTGAATTTAATCAAATTAATGGCGGCAGTTTTTCTGTAACCGTCAAAAAAGCGGGTCCAACAACAAATCATTCATCTATTGTTAAGGAAATACTGAATAATGAAGAGGACTTGAAATTAGCTTCATTAGAGCCATACTTGGAGTTCGCAAAAAGGGTTAAAAAAACAAAAATTGATTTACTTTCTTTTATTGAAAAAGCGAAACTGGATGGGAAAACAATAGGTGCTTTAGGTGCATCAACGAAAGGGAATGTTTTATTACAATACTGCGGTATGAAAGAAACTGACATTTCTTTTGTCGGTGAAGTGAATCCGGAAAAATATGAATGCTTTACCCCCGGCACACTGATTCCAATTATCCCCGAGGATGAATTATTAACCAAAGCTCCCGATTTTCTTCTTGTTTTACCATGGCATTTTAAGGATTTTTTTGTGAATTCTCCCAAATTTGACAATTCAAAACTATTGTTTCCTTTACCTGAGGTTTCTACCGGTGAATAACTGAGTTTATTTTTAAATAATATATCAAGTGACTTGATTAAATTACAGATGCGAACAGCTAGAGGTAGTCGTTATTGTACTGATATTGATGCGCAATCTATAAATTATACCTGTTATAAATATGATGTCTTGACAATCGGGTGAATCTCTAATGCAGATTACAACTTTGGGGGTTGCGTTGATTGGTCTCGGGGTGGTTTTGTTTTTTTCTTACCCTAGAAGCATATATGTTTTGTCAATATTTTTTATTCCTTTTACAGCTAGTTCGTTACTTAATACCAGCTCAGGGGTTCCTTTAACGCCTGGCCAGTATTTTGGCGGACTATTTATAATCCAGCAGATTTTGTTTTTAGTTGCAAGACACCGCAATCTTGTTTTTTACGGTAATAGTAACGAAATAATATTATTTTATGTTTTTCTTGTTTCGGTCCTGCTGTCTATTTTTGTACCGATAGTGTTTGAAGGTGGGAGCCAGTTTGCGCTGCATTCATATAGCACGAGCCAAGCGATAAACGGGATGTTGCCGGTTGTATTTGGTATTATTTGGGCATCATTTTTAGTGTCAAAAAATAGAACGATAGCTGAATTAGCAAGTACGATTAGAATTTATGTGATTTCAGGGGTTTTTGTAAGTCTATGGGGATATTTGCAGTTTATTTGCAATAATATACTTTACATTGAATACCCGTGGTACATATTTAATAATGCAGTATTAGAAACAATGCACGGATATAAACAGGTTGTGGCTGTTGATAATGTAATGATGCCTCGAGTGTCATCAGTGGTTCATGAGCCGTCAATGTTTGCAAAGTATCTTTTAACAGTACTGCCAATTTTGGTTATTGGTATTTGTCGAAGAACCCCCATATTGGGACGTACTTTCGATTGGGTAGCATTGTGGATAGTGGTTGGAATCTTAATCTTATCCACATCTACTACTGCATATGTGGGACTCTTTATTTTAATCTTCATCGTTTTAATACTACTGCTTTATGCAAAAAGCTTGAGAATACGTTATTTATTTGTATTTCTATTGGTTCCTGGTTCCCTGGTTGTACTGATGTTTACAGTATTTCCTGTAGCGAATGCTGTTTTCGATTGGTTAGTTATAGAGAAAATATCATCAGGATCTGGAATTGAGAGAGTAAATTCAGTCAAAGAAGCATGGTTGATATTTAAACAAGTGCCAGTTTTCGGAGCGGGTTGGGCATTAGTTACAAGTAATGACCTGTTTGTTTTTCTGCTAGCAAATGTCGGTTTGATTGGGACTGCGAGCTTCTTGATTTTTTTATTTTATGTGCTTTACCGTGCGTTCTCAGGTATACGAATATTGAGAAAAGTACAGGAAAAAGAAAGTTATAAATTGGTCAGTTTTGCATTAGGTGGACTGTGTTCTTTGTTGACGCTGGTTACGTTGGGCGTGATTACGGGGATAGAATTCTATCTGGAATATTTTTACTTCGTATTGGTGTTAGTTATTTCTGCCAATGGGATTGTCTTTAGAACAGCCAAAAATTCTTATGGAAGGCTAATGCAGGGAGATATATTTCTTGTGAAAAGGCAAAGTCAGTAATCTTTCGGTTTTTTTTAAAAAAGAAATTATTATTTATAATTTGAGTATAACTGTGAAATTGTCAAATAAATCATTACCTAAAATAGCCCTGGTTCACGATTATTTGTGTGGTAAGGGTGGAACTGAAAGAGTGTTTCAATATATGTGCGAGGAGTTTGTAGAGGCGGATGTTTATACTTTGGCTTTTAATTCGCACAAAACATTTGATTTTTTTAAGGGAAAAGAAATTTCAACAACATGGCTTAATATATTTGTTAGAAATACGACCTCGTTTAAGTTGTCGTTTCCAATTGCCACATATGTAATGGGGAAAATCGATTTATCGCAGTACGATATTGTGTTGAGTTCATCGGCAACTGTGGCTAAATATGTAAAGGTTAAAGACGGCGTACATGTTTGTTATTGTTATATCCCCACCCGCGCAATTTGGCACGCGGATGAATATTTTTCATCTGGGCTTAAAGCCTGGTTCTATAAAAAAATGATGCGCTTTTTGAGGAAAAAAGATTTTGATGCTGCGCAAAGAGTTGATAATTTTATTGCAATTTCAAATAAGACAAAATTTTATATCAATGAGTATTACCGCAAAGAATCAAGTGTAATTCCGTGCCCGGTTAATACTGGTATGTTTTATATTTCAAACAAAAAAGAAAATTATTATTTGCTCGTTTCCAGAATGGAAAAATGGAAAAAAGTTGAGTATGCAATCGATGCTTTCAATGAAAATGGTAAGTTATTACATGTGATTGGTGGTGGAAGTGAACTCGGAAAATTGCGTGGAAGAGCAGAAAGTAACATTAAGTTTCTGGGAGAGGTGGATGATCATGTTTTGACAAAAGAATATAGTGAGGCCAAAGCAGTAATTTTCACGCCATTTCTAGAGTATGGCCTTATCCCGTTAGAGGCAAATGCGAGCGGGACACCTGTTATTTGTTATGGCTATGGTGGTGTGACGGAAACGATGATTCCATTTGTTTCTGAGGGAAATCAGAATGAGTTTGCATCGGCAGTGTTCTTTTATGAACAAACCAAGGAAAGTCTCATTCAGGCAGTGGAAGATTTTGAACAGTATGTCTTTGATTCAAATAAGCTCAAAAAACATGCTGATAGATGGAGTGTTGCGCAATTTAAAAAGGACTTGCGGGAAGAAATAAACCAAATCATATAAGAAGGTAGTTTTTTGTGGAATCACAGGTAAAAAGCCAGACGTTATTAAAGCAGGTGCTCATTTCGCCAAGGAAGCTCACTCCGCTACCTATTTAAAGAAAAAATAATCTTTAATAACACTCAACGCCGACAGGGAGAGAGCCATCTCAATCTCTCTGGGCTGGATTCCTCGCAGTTTTTTGCTGTGGGGTAGTTCATTAAACAGGAGCAGATGCTCTGCATCTGATGCAAAGCCTGTGTAAATGTTGATCAATTTTGATTGTTGCGTCAAGCGGTATTTATCTGAGGCTGAGAAATTTAACCATGACATAATGAATTTGTTCACTGGTGAATGCCGATTGCAGGAATTTGGGCATCGAAATGAATGTGACAAAATAGAATTAGAATGCTATCTTTTTTACGGCGAGCTTCTTTTCTTTCGGGAAATTATTTGCTTGTATAAACAATCTACTGGATAAGGAAAGGAAGACTCCGCAAATTATTGATATTTTAGACAGTTAGTCCCAAGTGCCTATGAGTCGGCGTCATGTGCAGTTAGCGTCCAAATGATGCAAATGCTCCAACATTGTCTGTAACCCGTCGAGTCTAAACATATGTTTCCCCGTGGATTATTACGAGAATATTCAGGAACCTTAGCTATCGTTGCAAGAGGTGTGGATCTCGTTTGCATTTTTTTAGGTGGTATGCTGGCCTACCTGTGGAGATTTGGGCAGTGGTCTATGCCCCAGCATTATCAGATAGCTCTGCTCATTGGTCTTCTTTTGGCCGTGATATTGTTTAACTCATCTAGTATCTACAAGTCTTGGCGTGGCCAAAACTGGTGGCATCAGGCTCGTGTGGTGACTGCTGCCTGGACAAGCGTTGTAATTCTCCTCGTTGTTATTGCTTTTTTAACCAAAACTGGTGCTACTTTTTCAAGGCAGTGGATGGGGATCTGGGCCATGTCGGGCTGGGGGTTCTTGCTGCTCTTTCGGTTTTCATTAAATCATTTTCTGAGGATCATGCGCGCCAGTGGTTT
>CAYREN010000292.1:0-6515 GCA_964423255.1 uncultured Roseivirgaceae bacterium
GGGTATTCATAAATATGTTTTTAATCTCAGTAGCAAGATTAATTTTGCATATTCCCCTTTTAATAGTTTCTATTAAATCAATATGAGGTACACCCGAACCTCCATGTAAAACTAAAGTAGCATTTGTAGTGGATCGAATATTACTCAGCAACTCCATTTGTAATTTTGGCTCCGTTTTGTAAAACCCATGTGCTGTACCTATGGCAACTGCCAATGCGTTAATTCCTGTTTCGTCTACAAATTTTTCTGCCTCCTTAGGCTGTGTAAATCCTTGGGTATTTTGTGATTGTCCTAATTTTGCAACAAATCCCAATTCTGCTTCTACATTCGCTCCATATTTTGATGCCAATTTTACTACTTCCCGGGTGATGGATATATTTTCATCAAACGATTTTTCACTCGCATCAATCATCACAGAATCAAATCCTACATCCAGGCATGCATGCACAAGATCATATGAATCTCCATGATCGAGATGTAGCCAGCCATCAACACCAAATTCCCTGAGACCAGTTCTGGCCATTGAAACCGCCATTTTCAAGCCCAAATAATCTATCGAACTCTTAGTAAGCTGGAGGATGATAGGCAATTTTAAATCTGAAGCAGCAACTAATATTCCTCTCAGCGTTTCATAGTTATAAAAATTTGTAGCCAAAAGACCTTGTTGGCTTCGCTCTAACAGCTTGAACTTGTCTTGGAGTGTCATGAAAATTATTAATACCCAAATTTGGTATGGGCAATTTTCATAATGCTATCAATATTTTTAAAGGCGGTGGTACCACCCGATTGAGTAGTAGAAACAGCTCCCATAAGATTGCCAAAAATATGACATTCATTCAGCGGGATTTTTTGAATGAATTTAAATAAAAAGCCTGCATTAAAGCTATCACCAGCTCCAATAGCATCAACTACAGATGTATTTAAAAATGGTTCGGCATGATTGCTTTGTCCCTTATGATAAATTGTTGAACCTCTGCTTCCGTTTTTAATTACCAATATATTGCAATATTCTTTTATAGTTTCAATGGCTTCATTAAGAGTTTTAGTGCCGGTTACTAATTTTAACTCTGCTTCATTTGGTAGAAATACATCGACAAATGGAAGTATTTTTGAATAATCAAATTCCCATTTTTCAGCAGGATCCCATTGAGGATCAATAGATGTTGTCAATCCCAGAGACTTAGCTCTTTGGAATAAAATGGCCAAATCGGGTTTAATTCCCGGTTGAAAAAATACTGATGAAAAGTGAAGATGCCGGGCTTTGGATAATTGCTCGTCGGATATATCTTCTATAACAAGGTATTCCATAGCACCAGGGTAAGTGATGTTGGCCCGGTCTTCATCAAAATTAAGCACTATGGTTGCACCAGTATTATAATCTGCACTTCTGATAATCATACTGGTGTCCACACCTTTATTTTTAAAACTATCCAGTACTATCTCACCATTTTGATCATTTCCAATTTTTCCTATGAAAGCAACTTTTGATCCGATACTACTTAAATTGCTGGCAAGTATAGCTGATGAACTTCCTAATGTTGTATCCATTTTACCGGCTAACATTTCCTTTCCAATTTCCGGAAACGAATTAATATCATTTAATATAATGTCGACGTTAAGTTCTCCGACTACAATAGCATCATATTCTCTTTTTTCCATACAAATTATCTGACTGTTTGTGAAGTCTTTTATTCTGGTTCAATTGCTAAAAAAAATGCAGAACCAATTGCCAATGCAATGCCAAAGACGACATTTATTTCAGGAATCACCTGATATATTATTAATGAAATTAGTACTGTCAGTACCGGTGCTAAAGCATTTGTCATTGGGCTCACTACAATAGCTTTTCCATAGCGAAATGCAAACACAAGCATTAATGCCCCAACAGCATTTAATATTTGTATTGCAGCTGTAAGCCATGGACCACTTATTCCCCAATTAATATCTTGATTAAAGTCTGTCATCAATAAGGCAAAAGGGATAAAGGCAATCCCCGAAACCATCATGTAGAAAAATATACTTTCTGCCTTCATGGTTTGATTGGCAAATTTCATCACATATGCCTGCACACCCCATGCGAGGAAAACAAGGAGTGCCAAAATTAACCACAACAATCCATCGGAGCCGTCAACCTGAGCTGACTGATATGAAAGCAGCGGGATGGCAATTAATGCTAATAATATACCGAACCACCCTCGCTTACTTGCTTTTTCCTTTAGAAATAATGCCGATAAAAAAATGGTGACTACCGGTGACAATGAAATAATTGGAAATACTAAATAGGCAGGTCCCACCCGTAATGCCTGGAAAAGTAGCAATTGACCACCCGCTCCTGTAATTCCTATAATCATACCAAGAACAATTGATTTGGTGTTCTTGTCCAATTTCCATTCTACTTTCCATAAAACAAAAAGTGCTGGTAAAATCATTGTTAAAGCCCAAACAGAATAACCAAGAGTGGCAGGAAATCCGCCTTTCTCAGGTATTTCTATCAAAGCTCCCCAGATACCCCAAAAAGTCGTAGCAATAATTGCATAAATTAACCAAGGTTTTCCTTTTCCCATTTTATTGTCTTTATAGTGATAACTAGTTTATTGCTTTATGATAGCTTATTATTTGATTATTAAATTTATATTTTTTTCATACTTCGTCAGCTCATTCCCGAAGAATTTGAATAAATTTTAAGTACCTCCATAATTTTATGGTGGATAAAATCTACTGGAGAATTCTTTATTTGTCCGGCACGAAGAGCCTCGTATTGATTGGGCAAATATTGTCCAACTAATGAAACAGGAATTGAATTGGTCTTCAAATTATTCAATAATTTATTTAAGGCGTCATCCACAGATTTTTGTGGCCAATAGTATCTAATTCTATCGCTATAACTGTACATTCTCGCATAGGCCAATTGAGACT
Organism: uncultured Roseivirgaceae bacterium; assembly: GCA_964423255.1. Classification (GTDB taxonomy): domain Bacteria; phylum Bacteroidota; class Bacteroidia; order Cytophagales; family Cyclobacteriaceae; genus JAAUQL01. The sequence goes on from CAYREN010000292.1 coordinate 2,917, forward strand.
CATCGCCGTGGTAATGTTTCTGCCAATATTTTGGATCACTTTGCATTGCGTCATCAATTGTCTCAATGATATTTGAAGGGGAATCAATATTACCAAATTTTGTAAGCTCATTCTCAATTGCCGCAAGAGCAAATACCGCTTCACGAAAAGCATAGGTTAACCAGGGCCCAACTTTCAAAATCGCCATATGGTCTTCAACCATTTCTTTTAGCGCTCCTTGATGCTGGTAATCTGTAGAATGAGCTTCAAAAACCATTTGAGGATGATTTTTAATGTAGTCAATTAATTTAATAGCTTTAGAACGATCATACTCTGCAATATCATCATCACTAAATTCTACACCAGGTTGAACAACAACAGCAACTACTCTTTCCCATGCATCATTAAGTCCTTTTTTCGCAAAGGCTTCACGAGTTAGCTCAATAATTTCCTCCACCTCTTCTACTGGGGTAATTCGAATATTATCCAAAGATTCTTGTGCTCCTCCAGGTATAGGAACATCAGTGCCAATAATGTAAACCGGAGCAACGCCATTTGATATACTCGCTTCATCTTCTGCTACCTGGCACAATTCCGCTGATCTTTTTGCTACAATATGGGCACTAAGAGGAAGATGATTTATTGATTCGTCACCAGGCAAAGGCATGCTTGCATCCAGATGAATCTTTGTAAAACCCGCTTTTACATATGCCCGAATTTGATCTCGCGCATTGCTCATAGCGACATCTTCAGGTTGGTCTTGCCAAACATTGGGGCCCAAATGATCTCCTCCTAATATTATTGAAGATTTAGAAAGCCCTGCTTCTTTAGCTAAAGAATAAACATAATTTGCAAAATCTTGAGGTGTCATTCCGGTATACCCACCAAATTGATCTACTTGATTGGAAGTGGCCTCAATGAGCAAAGATGAGTTGTCTTTTTTGGCTTGAATCATTGCCGCCTCCAATACAAATCTATTTGCTGAGCAAACAGAATAAATACCATTTGATGGGTTTTTTTTATGTTTTTGAATAATCGAGCAAATCGGGTGTATCATGAAACAGGTTATAAATTGTATGGATAAATTTTTACTCCTTTTACCACCCTGGAAATGGCTCCGGAAGCAGAAGGGTTGTCGGGGTTAAGCCCCAACTGTATCGATTTGTAATATCCTAAAATTTGCGCTGGTAAAATACTTACAATAGATAAAAAATCTTCATCAAGATTCTCGTGATTATCATTCATTTTGATACTCATATCCAAATCAATTTCACCTTTTTGTTTATCTAAAATTCCGATACTAAACAAGCCAAGTTTTTGTTGACTAATTTCATTTACAAGGTCATTTTCATACTGTTCGACATAAGAATCGTTGGAAAATAAATAGATAATAATTGTTGAATTGTCAATTACAGCTTTTGGTCCATGTCGAAGACCCAAAAAAGAATCATGTTTGCAAATAATTTTTCCATCAGTGAGCTCCTGGAGTTTTAAATGTGACTCCTGAGCTGTTCCTTTTAGGGGCCCAGATCCAAGAAACACCACACGATTAAAATCCATTTTGGCTACTTCGCGTAACTTTTCAGTGTAGTTATTAAGTATATTTTCTCCAAAAACTATCAATCTTTCCACTTGATCGTTCACAGCTTCAATTTCGTTAATTTTGGAAATCAAGACTCCGCTTAAAAGCATGGAGGTAAAACTGGAAGTCATGGCAAGCCCCTTATCATTGGTTTCTTCCGGAAGAAAAAACACGAATGCATTGTCGTCTCCTTTTGCTTTAGCCAATTTACCACTTTTATTGCAAGTAACAATTAGGTGATAAACCTCATCACATACATCATTTGCCAGATTTACTGCTGCGACACTTTCAGGACTATCTCCCGACCTGGCAAAAGAAATAATCATTGTTGGTCTTTCTTTTTGCAAGAAAAGGTTTGGATGTGTTACAAGTTCAGTAGTGCTAATTGCCCTTGTTGGTAAATTGGAATGTTTTTGAAAAGTACCCTGAAGTGATTCGCCAATAAAAGCAGAAGTTCCGGCACCTGTTAATATTATATTTATATTCTTATTGCTATAAACACGATTGAGAAATTGACTTATAGGCAATTGTTGATTTTGAAATGTTTGCCAGGTTAATTGCCATATTTCAGGTTGACATGATATTTCCAAAGAAGTAACATCTATGTCTTTTTGATTATTTCTCAAATGATTTTGTTTAGTTAATGTATTCATTACTAAAATAAATATTATTTGTATAAAAATTTTTATAAAAGTAATTTTTACTTTGCCAAAGAAAAATTTTATTCTTAATAAAAAATAATAATTTGAAAGTTAATATAAGATTATATCCTTTCAAAGATATTTATTATTTGAGTATAACTTTATTTTTCCTTAGTAATGAATACAAAACAGAAAATGATATCTATATGTTGATATATTCGAAAGGTGTTCTACTGGTTTTTAATGGAATTAGTGATTAGGCTGAAGACCGAAGTCCAAAGACGAAAATAAGTAACTGCTAATTTTTTAGTTCAATATAGGTGGTTAACGCCAATTGATGTTTATTCCTCAGATTCTAATTTCGGGCTTCTGACTTCCAAGTTCTATCTTTTTCAAACAGTTTCCATTACATTCGTGGTAGAACCAATGTAAGTATTCGAACCTTAGCCGAAAGATTAAAATGTATAGGTACTTTATTACTATTAATTAGTATAATTTATAAATTGATTGAGGGGAGGTATATTTTTTTACTTATTAATAAAATGAATAAATTACTATCTGGCACAATCAATCATGATAATAAGAATAATTTGAATTAAACACATCAACTATTAAAGTATAAATTTGCTCATTATGACTACAAAAAAAAGATCAACCGTACAAAGAAGAACTATTATTCTGGAAAAATTAGAAGCCGATGGTCAGGTTAATGTTTCTGATTTAAGTAAACAATTCGAAGTAAGCGAGGTCACTATTCGAAATGATTTTTTGCAATTAGAAAAAAAGAATATGCTGATCAGGGCTCGAGGTGGTGCAATCAAAGTAAATCGTGTTGGAATGGACTTTGAGCTTTCCGAAAAGCAAAAAATCTATTTTGTACAAAAGCAAAAAATAGGAAAAAGAGCGTCAAAGCTAATTCAGGATGGTGATACAATCATTATTGATTCCGGGACAACAACGCAAGAATTAGTTAAAAATATTTCTTCTGAAGACTCTCTAACAGTAATTACCAATGCACTTAATATCGCAAATAACCTTGTAAACAAAAATAATATTCAGGTGATAATGATTGGCGGATTTTTACGAAAAGGATCTCTTTCTATGATTGGCAGCCCTGCTGAAACCCAAATTAAAAACTATTTATGCGACAAGTTATTTTTGGGTGTAGACGGACTAAATTTCGATTATGGTATATCTACTCCAAATATTGAAGAGGCGCATTTTAATCAGTTATCTATTGAGATTGCCAGGCAGGTAGTGGTACTGGCAGATTCCAGTAAAATTAATAAGCGAAGTCTTGGTGTAATCTGTCCAGTGTCAAAAATTGACATTCTGATAACAGACGATGGGCTACTTCCAGAATATAAATCGAGACTACAACAATTGGGAATCGAAGT
>CAYREN010000293.1:0-6505 GCA_964423255.1 uncultured Roseivirgaceae bacterium
ACTTTTTGTTTCATAGTACTACCTATTAATTGTTTACAAAAATTTAGTTAGTTTTTAATTTTTTTTGATTTGTTTCTCGTTGACTTAACGAGTTGAATAATTTACTTCTTTGTTCTCTCCATTGGCCTTCTATTTTAAAATGATTGTATTATTTTTAATTGTATATGTTGACCCTGTGGCATAGGTTAAAGCCTCTATCACAGAATTGATGTTTTTATTTTGATGGATTCCGGTAAGGGTTTTATTGTATAATTTTTGATTGTTTATAACTAAATCAATACCATACCAGCGCTCCAGAGTTTTTTCTACACTTGCAAGTGGTGTTTTATTAAATTTCAAAATTCCCTTTCTCCATCCAAGTTCTTCTTCCGACGAAACGTTAATTATTTCTGTAACATTGGTCTCTGGATTATAAATGAGCTTTTGATCCTTTTCAAGTATGGCTATGTTATTGCTTTTTTCATCCAATATTACCTTAACAGATCCAGACTCTACAGTGACCGAAAAATCATCTTCATCGTCATAAGCTTTAATATTGAAAGAAGTCCCCAAAACCTCGATTTTGTATTTCTTCACCTCAATACCAAATGGTCTTGCTTCATCTCGTTGAATATTAAAATATGCTTCTCCATGAATTTTAATATCCCTGCTACTATCTTTAAATTTATTTGGGTATTCAACACTGCTGGCAGAATTTAGATGGATAAAACTTCCGTCTTCCAATGTCATTCTAAATTTTCTGCCATGGGGTGTAGACTTCAAAATATCTTGTGGAAAAATGTCAACTTTGGCAAGTTCTTGTGTTTGACTTTTTTTATCAAATTGGGCGATGATGAATAATACAGAAAAGATTAGTCCAATTAAAAAAACAAAAACTGCTGCAATCGGGAAATCTAATCTTCCTTTCTTCTTGAATATTGAATCCTTTTCTTTGACATATCCTTTGATTACTTTTAATTGTGGAATTGCAACTTCTGAATTTTCCTTACTATTCAATAAATGTTCTTCGACTTCCTTTTCAAATTGAGCTTGCAAATAAATTTCATACCTGGCAACAATATCTTCATCGTCGAAACCATCCAACAATAATTCAAATTCCTCTCTGGAGATTTGGTTACATATCAACTTCTCAAATAATTCTTCTGGATTCATTATATCTCAATTTCTTGAATTCTTACCCATAATACCTCGAGTTTAAAAAATAGTACTACTTAAAAAATTAATTATTTACATATTGAACTAAAAGCATGCCTTGATAGGCAAGGACAAGCTTTTATTGAAAAATTATTGGTTCTTAAACTAAGTTGAATAATTATAAAAGTCTTTTTATGAATAGTCAATTAAAAAAAATCGAGGAACTAACGGTATTGCTAATACAGATTTGAATACTTTTCTATAAGTGTGCTGGAGTAATGTGTTTATTTGTACTAACTAAGGAATGATGGATTGTTGCAATAATCTGGTAATGGAGTTTGAACCGATTTAAGATTACCCTAATATTATTTTTCTTAGTAAAAACTGGGATGTATACTTTCTATAATATGATATCCAATAATACTAATTACAGGATAGAGGCAATTTTTAGTTGTCGTCTAATAACTTGTTTGGCTTTTACAAGTTGATTTTTTACTGTGTTTTTAGAAATATTTAATTGATTTGCAATTTCTTCATACGACTTACCCTCTTCATAATTCAATTTGATAATTTCTCTTCTTTTTACTGAAAGATTATCAACTGCCTCTTTTACTTTTACAAAACGCTCCTCCTTTAGTTCAGTATCTTCTGTCTTATAATCAACAATATTTTCCCAATATTTCTCTCTGATATGTTCGTTCTTTTTTACTTCTTTTAAATAGTCAAAAACTCGATTTTTTATTATTGTGAAAAGATATGAGGTGAAGTTTAATTCTGGATTTATCAAGCTTTTTCTATTCCATATTTTTATAAATACCTCTTGAACAATATTTTCAGACTCTTCAATGTCCTTTAATATGGAATTGCAAAAACGTGTCGCAGGTTCTTTATAAGAATTGTACAGATCTTCGAAAGCTCGATCGTCTCCATTTTTTAATTTTACAAGTAATTCTTTATTGATTTTAGGCATCTTTTTTCCAATTATTAATCTTATTACTATTAATCCTTTAAAAACCTAAAATCTGCTTGTGATTGGTATTTCGCTCATATTGCATCATAGGTTTTTATCACGTTTCAGAATTTATCTGCTTACTAATAAATTATTTTTGCATATTAAAATCGTCTTTATAAAGCTGTGTCTGACATTGAATTTGTAAATAAATTCATACTTACTGTCAATTAATTATGTAAATATGGACAATAACCAATACCAATTTTACGCAAAACACGTACTTTTATACTCAATTTGCGCATCATTATTTTATAATCTCAGAGATTTTAAAAGGTCATTTTTACCTTTATAAAAAGAATTAGCTGGGAATTTTCTAGGCAATTATAACTGGAGGATACATATTTAGTGGTTGTAAGAAAACGCCCTCAAACGTCATTCTTCTCTATAGATCGGTGGAATCTCTAATAGCTTGGGAATTATATCCTCATTTGCGTGAGGATGATGTTTAAAGTTAAAGTTTATGCGTTTTCTTTCTGACACTATTAAGTGTCTATAAGAATTCACCTCATAGTTAAAAATGAATATCAGAATACATTTAATACTTATAAATACTCCACATTGAATAACATCTCATTTTTATTAATCCGATATATCAAAAGTATTATTCTACTGTAACGGATTTCGCCAAATTTCTTGGTTGATCAACATCACAACCTCGCAATACAGCAATATGATAAGCTAATAATTGTAAAGGCAGAACGGCCAAAAGCGGTGCTACCGCCGGATGAGACTTGGGAATCTCCATGATATCATTAGCCATCTCCATCAGCAACTTATCTCCTTTTGTTACCACTGCAATCACATTTCCTTTTCTTGCCTTAATTTCCTGAATGTTGCTCACAATTTTATTATAGTATTCGTCATGAGGTGCCACCATGACTACTGGTAGGTTATCATCAACTAGTGCAATTGGACCGTGCTTCATTTCGCCCGCGGCATAACCTTCTGCATGTATATATGATATTTCTTTGAGCTTTAATGCTCCTTCCAGTGCTACTGGAAATAAATAGCTTCTTCCTAGATACAAGGCATTCACTGCATCTTTATACTTTTTGGCTATTAATTTAATGGAATCGTTATTTTTTAATATCTGTCGCTCTTTTCCTGGAACTTCAGATAGTTCTTTGGCCAATCTCTTATACTCAACATCAGAAATAGTATTTTTTGCTTTAGCCAATTTTATTGCAATCATGGTAAGCACAGTTACCTGAGCAGTAAATGCCTTGGTAGATGCTACACCAATCTCCACTCCGGCATGGGTATATACACCTGCATCTGTTTCTCTGGAAAGGGTTGAGCCAACTACATTGCAAATTCCCAACACAAGAGCACCTTTTTCTTTGGCCAATTGTAATGCCGCCAATGTGTCAGCAGTTTCACCACTTTGACTTATAAGCAACACAACATCCTTTTTACTTAATACAGGTTTTCTATATCTGAATTCTGAGGCATATTCTACTTCGACTGAAACTTGCGCATATTCTTCCAAAAGATATTCTCCTATCAAAGCAGCATGCCACGATGTCCCGCATCCAATAATCACGATTCTCTCAGCCTCAATAATTTTTGGAAACACTTGCAACAACCCTCCCAGAACTATCTCTGAATAATCCGATTTTAACCTGCCTCTTAAAGTATCCTGTACTGTATCAGGTTGATCAAAAATCTCTTTAAGCATAAAATGATCAAAATCTCCTTTGTCATGTTCACCTATTTTGAAATCAAGGTTACTAACCGTTAATGAAACAGGATTATTTTGGATATTTTTAACAGTAAGGCTGTTTTTCTGAATTACAGCAATATCGTCATCATTGAGATACACCACTTGCTTGGTATATTCTATAATCGGTGATGTGTCACTTGCTATGAAATATTCATTATTCCCCAGACCAATCACCAAAGGGCTCCCTTTTCGTGCAACAACAATTTTATTGCTTTCACGGTTGCACAAAACAGCAATACCGTATGCCCCTACTACCTTCGAAAGTGCTAATTGGATTGCAATTTCAGCAGAAACGTCTTTTCCTTGTAGATAGAAGTATTCGATTAAATTAGCCAGGACTTCTGTATCAGTATCACTTTGAAACGCAAAACCATAATTTTTTAAATCTTCTTTCAGCTTTGAATAATTTTCAATAATCCCATTATGGACTACTGAGAATTCGCTGTTCATTGAGGTATGAGGGTGTGCATTTTCGTCATTGGGTTCTCCATGAGTCGCCCATCGGGTATGCCCAATACCAATATTCGCCTTAGTATTTTTCTTATTTACGAAATCTTCCAGCTGCTTTACCTTTCCTTTTTTTTTATAAACTGCTACCCGGCCATTTAAAAGTGCAACTCCCGCAGAGTCATATCCCCTATATTCTAAGCGCTTCAATCCATTTATTAATATTGGAAAAGCTTCTTGGTTGCCGATATATGCTACTATTCCACACATAATTTCTACTTTTCTATTTTTACCTTTTCACTGTTTTAATCACCTTATTCATGCGATCAATAATTTCATTGCCTAGTTTTTCCTTTACTTCCATATGAATTTTGATTGCTTTCACGGTTTCATTTTTTTCAAATTCACCTCGTACTTGGGCAAAATCTTGTTCCCTTGCACCATTTTGACCATCAACACCAAAACCAGTCATCTTTGTAAGTGAAAATTCCTTTCTGGCATCTTCATACAAATACCTATCCATCTCCAACACACTAGCTTTCCATTTTTTTACAACAGAGATAATATCTTCAGCAGTGAATTCTTGAGCACTTTTCCCATGAAACTTTTCCAACATGTCTAAAGCCCAAGTCCACTCATAGTTGTAATAATTTTTATGTAATGATACCAGTGCAGAATTCACTTCTTCAAGTGAAGACGTCTCTCCCATTTCTATAGATTTCATTATTTTATCCAGAGCTTCATATGGACAAATCAATCCAGAAAGGTCAACCCAATTACCTTTTCCCAGCGACGTATCTGTTTTAATAGTATTCCTTATTTCATTATTATCTTTAAAATCCTTTCCGTTGAGCCTGGTGATCAAAGAATTTCCTAAGAATTTCCAAATGGCCATTTCGTATAGTACTATACCTCTGTCTAGAGCTTTCTTTGTAATTTTCATTTTCTGATAACTATACTCACTTGCAAATTCTCCAGAAGAATCTCTAATGGCCAATAGTTTATTTCTTCCATTCATCATTTTCTGAATGGTGTACGGACTCAATAAATTGAAATTTATGAGATCTAATAAATTTGAATCCTTCCGGGTATCACGTTTTGGCCACTTTTGAGAATCGCGAATTGTTCCAATACTTTTTAAGTTGATGGCAGGTACTAAGACACTCTCATCTTTGCTCTCGATGATATATGAAAAAGGAAAATCAGTAGTGTCACTGTGCTTGTAGTGTCTTCCCATCACCAGGGAAAAAGCTCCTATTCTCGAAGGCCAAAGAATATACGAGTCACTGGTAGTTTTAGCTCCTCTCTCCATTATCCCCTGATGAATTGGTCCTAATTTATAAAGATGATTACTCTGATTAGAGCCACTTCCTGCATTTAAAAATGAATACATCCCGGAAATTAACAAGGTAGACTTATGATGAGTAACAGTGTAAGGACCAGCAAAAATTGCACATGCTTCTCCGTGAAATCCTTGACAATTGGCAAAGAATAATGAATTTACGGCGGAGTAGTGCTTATCAAGCATACACCCTTGCCCTACAAAGCACTTAGAAATAAGCGTGGCATCAGTAATTTTGGAACCCGAACAAACTATAAAATCTTCCATTATTACACCTTCACCTATTACCACTGGGGCAACTTCATTACCATTTACACTTCCATTTCTAAGCTTTTTTGCTCCATCAATTATAGTTCCGGGACCAATTTTTACATTTAATATTGTATTGCAATTTATTATTTTGGAATTAGTCCCTATTACCCCTGTATTGCTTTTGATGAAATCACAATAATTGGATACCATGGTCATCAAGGATGAAACCAATTTTGGTCGATGTCTATACAATGCCATCATGTAGGCAACATGGGTAGATAAAAAATCATAAATTGGCACTTCGCGTCCTCCACCCTCATTGATGGTTTCAACCTTAACGCCATTCCCGAAATTTGCCTCCCCATCGATAGCCAGAGTTGTTATATTGTGGATAATAACATCTGATTCGATTTTATAATTGGCTATATAACTACGTACATTATGTATAAGGGTATTTTTTCCTACTTCGCAATTGTGCAACCACGCATTATAAATTCCTGTTTTAAAGGTAATTCCTCCTACTAGCTTAACAGTTTTGTTAAAACTATTAAGCCTTATATGACCTGTGAATTTGCTGTTCTGGATATTGTCAGGT
>CAYREN010000294.1:0-6455 GCA_964423255.1 uncultured Roseivirgaceae bacterium
ACGAAAAGCTTAGACTTGATGATCCATTTGCAGAGCAAATCAATGAACCGAGCAACCCCAAGCACTATTGGCGATATCGCTTTCATATGAATATCGAAGACTTGATCAAAGCCACAGATTTTAATGATATGGTAAAAGAATTTGTGATATCATCTGGAAGAGATGGAGAGATGTGATTTACCCAAGCTTTCTCAGGGTCTATTGTAGAAGATTCAGCTCAGAAGAAATTCAATGAACCAAGTACGGGACCAGCGTGACCTGTCCTGACAAAGAAAGGATCCGGTGGTCCTCCTCCATTACATTCCAGCTGATAAATGTGAGAGGCGCACTGGTGGTCATTGACCGCCAGCCGTCTACACGATTAGCTAGCGTATTTCTTGTTCATTTTATGGTCGGTAACCATACTCATTGGCAAGTTTGCCTTTGTGTGAAGGATTTGGCGACTTGCCAATGTGTATGGCGATTATTGAAAATCATTTCTTATTATTTCAACAAGTTCTTCAAAGTCAGAAATACCGTTTACATTGTTGGCGTTAATCCAATTTATGCCATTACCAGGTTGATATGTTAAAATACCAGACTTAAACTCAAACGCTTCATCCTTTACAATCATTTTCCAATCCATAGGTAATTTGTTGAGTTTTAGGATTTCCCCAAAGTCAGAGGATAGTTTGTTCGGAGAAGTTCCTTTTACAATTAAAAGCAGTAATCCAGTTCCTATATTTTTTGCAACCTGTAAATAACCAGTTAGCTGTGAGTAATCCTTTAAAGAGAGTTGAGTAAGGTATTTAGCTTCAATTAAAATGAAATGCACTTTGTTAAATTTCTTTATTCCAAAGAGTATGTCTAATTTAAGTTTTGGAATGTATTCATTTGGAAATGGAGTTGGCAGGTTAAAAGATTCACAGACTTCATTAATCATTGAATCAAGGGCTTTATTATGGCTGTAGGCTATCTCAAAGCTGTCATCCAAATATCCATTTAGATACTTATTGAATTTTTCAGCAAATTCCCCGTAAAAATCTATTTCCTTCATATTAATTCTATGTCGTAACCTTTGGTTTTCGTTTTTGTGGAGATAAGGTTTTGGTTTGTCTTGCTTGCTATATTTGAACAAATAATGGCTCTATCATTTACCTTATTTATAATCATAATTGGTTCATCGTCTGTATCTTCCAGAATATGAATGTTTAGTATGGTTTTCAAATTGTCATTTAGAACCGTCTCCATAGGGCCACTATGTCTTTTGCCATTTAATTTATCAGTAAGAAGAAACGCCAACCCTTGTTTGATTCCGTAGTATTTCGAAAACTTTCCATTTTCAGAAAGAATGAACTCAATAGACAAATTCTTTTTTTGTATTTCACTTGTGGGGAAGTAGTCTTTTAAAATTAATTCAAAGTGTTCATCCATTTCAGAAATATTACCCTTTGAAAGTCTTGCAAAAAACGAGATTAAAGACTTCTTTTCAGAAACTATTCTATCAACTTCTTCGACAGGAGCAAACTTGCAGCCTATTGAAACGCAGTAATGAAAATAATGGAGGAAGAGTTTATTCCGAACCTCCATTGGTAAAGAGTCCGAGTCTATTTCATTATGCACAGTCAATGGACTTGGTTGACGTATCTTTCTTAATGGACAGCTATCTTGGTCATCTTTCTTTTGACTCCTTTTAATTTTAGTAGCGTCTATTGCTTTTGCTTGTAATGCAAAGGAATGTGTAGCTAGAAAAGATTGAATTAAAAATCGAATTTTGAACCCTTTCTTCCAACCTTTATAGTATGGGTCAGCTTTTGAGTGTTGGTTTGGGTGATTATATAGGATTTGGTCGGTGGTACTTCCCATATCAGTTAGCCACGAGCATAACTGAACTACAAATTGAAAATTTTTGGTACTCCCTGGTATTTCAATTGAAACAACAGGGGCTTCGATGTTAAATCTTCTATGAGATAATGTTATACTTGCTCTTGTATCAAAAAGACCACTAAGGAAACTTTCAGCAGTTATTCCCTTAAGTTTATTTTTGGCAATATCTAGGTTCGCACTATTTAGCAAAAAACCAACAAAAGGAAACCCCAACTCCTTTAGGTCATCTTTAATATTTGAGTAATCTTGATTCTCAATAGGTTTAATAAACCACTTGTTATTTCCTATTTCATAAGTGACATTTAAGCCATATTCTTTGTTAAATAAACCAGCAATTCTTTGGAGGATATCGACTGCTATTACATTCATTTTTGAAGGCTCCATTCCCCACTTTTTAAAAGGGAGCTCGATTATGAATGAGTCCTTGTCTAATTTTCCTCCCCCAACTAATAAACCAAGAATATACGTTTTATTATGATTTAGCATTGGATTTTAAGTGTTTTGATATTGCTTTGGCGATTACCCATCCCAAAATAGGCGGCACTGCATTTCCAATCACTTTGTATGCATTGGCAATTGTAGTATAAGGGAATACGAAATCATCTGGAAATGATTGTATTCGTGCTATTTCTCTAATGGTATACCGCCTATTTTCAAAAGGATGAGTAATTCCGCAAGCTTCAGGTTGTGCAGAAGCCGTTATTGTTCCATTAATTTCTGTTAGAGAAAAACGCCTGTAGAAATTTGGAGCTCTATATTTTTTTGGATTATCGTGTATTTTTTGAAAGCGTGCCGACATATCTTCTCTATCCATATTCTTCCACGACCTTCCTTTATGAATTTTATCAGGAAATTGTTCAAATGTGGTTTCATCCTTGAACTTTTTTAATACAGATTTATTACCATAACAAGGTCCAATTTTGTCAACCATATATTGACCAGACGGAGAGTATTTCCAAAATTCTTTAGCTTGAGGTAAATTACTATCAATGTCCGAAAGTATTGAGCCTACCATTAATTCGAATGGATTATCTTTTTCGTTTGGTAATTTATATTCCTTAACTACTTCATCTAATAAATCAAAATTAAACTTCCCAAATTCTTTTTTTATACCAACAATAATTAGCCTATATCTTGCTGAGGGAACACCATATTGACTGGCTTTTATGAGTTTGTAACAGGTCTTATATCCAAGTTTTTCAGTTCTTTTTACAATTTCATCAGGAATTGAAGTGCCATCAGACATCTTGGAGGACATTATCCCTCTTACGTTTTCAAAGACAAATCCAATGGGTTTATGGTCACTGCTTTCTTTTTCAATTAATAATTTTTCACACTCTTCGAATAGGTTTCCTCTTTCGTCATTAATCCCTTTTCGATTTCCAGCATTTGAGAATGGTTGACAAGGAAAACCAGCAATTAAAAAATCAAAATCAGGGATTATAGAATGTGGTATCTCTCTTATATCGGCTTTAATAATTTGGTGGGTATTGAAATATTTCGAGTTGGCTTCATAAACTTTAGTGGCAGCCGCATCTATATCATTAGAGAGAATGGTTTGAAAGTTATTTTTCTTATATTTTTTACCACGAAATTCAAATCCACCTCGAAACCCTAAATCCATACCACCGCATCCAGAGAAAAGAGATAAAACCTTTATGTCTGTTGAAGATATTTTTTGAATTGGATTAAAATTGAACTTTACCTGGTAATCTTCTACTATTGAAAAAGTTTCTTTTTCATTTATATAGCTCATAGATTATCAAGTTTTAGTTGTTTTGAGGATTTTGATATTATATATTTCATCGCTTTTTCGGCAACTAAAAGAGTGGATTCTGGACAGTTGTACTCTATCATTTCTTTTGCAAATTTATGAGCAAAATAGAGTTCTGAAATTTTAGATACATCAACAACAAAGACTTGAGAGAGAGTTCTAAGCTTTTTAGAACTGAGTTGTTTAGTTCCATTCTCAATTCTACTTACGGCACTTGAGTTTATTCCAATTTTTGCACCTAATTCGGTCTGAGTCCAGCCATTTTTTTCTCGCTGAATTTTAATGAATTCTCCAAAACTTGTCATTTTTAGGTTTGTCATTTTATATTTGACCTATTTTGTACAAAAATACAATTACTTTGGAGAATACAGAGTATTTTGGTTAGAAAAATGCAATGTGCGCAACAGCACTCTTTGATTTTGTGGGCGGGTCTTATATGCAAGACAACAAATCAGTAAAGTTATTGCGTAAATATATTTTGTGTTGTAAGTATAAATCTAATGGATTTCTAACGAGTTCAAAACGGCCCTTTATTATTGATCTTCACCGCATTACTTTTCGTGCCGGGCATCTCACTCCTAGTTCGTTCAATGCTTTGCATGTTTCAGGATCGTACCATGCAGGGGTAATATGATCCGGGATTTCATCACCAGTCTCCAAAATCCATTGGTTCAATATTGCTCTGAGATCATTTATTTCATTCACATACTATTCATTGGAGGCCAAATTACTAAGCTGCTGGGGATCCTGTAAACAATCGAATAATTCTTCATGCGCTCTTGGCAAGGCGAAAACAGCCACCTGGGCAGCATTTAATTTCCCCTCATCACGAACATCCTTCAAATCTCCATACGATGGGGAAGTTTTGGAATCTGCTACGGAAGACCCTGACGAAACGAAGAAGGCATTCTTTTATATTAATTGCTACATAAGTGATTATTATATAGTTTGAAACTCATTTCAACTTTAGAGAATTACCTGTGTCTTCAATTTCAAATAGTCTTAACCTTTCTTTTCCAGCAGGGCTGTTGGGTTGATGAAGGGCAATTAGAAGTTTATTTTCAAATGTCTTAAAAATCATACCATGTCCGCCATTTTTTGTAAAAAGCAGTTCTTCCTGGTGAATCCATGGACCCTTCAGTTTTCCTGATTCTGATTCTACAATGCCAATAAAGTACCCATTCTCTCCGAAGCTTGACCAAATCATAATTAATTTGTTGTTTTTCGTTTTGTACATATTGCAGCCATCAGTTACCTTACCAATTTTATTTGTAACCCTCTTAGATTCTGAAGCACTAAACATTGTTTTTGGTTTGCCTACTGTACTTGATAGACCTTTCTTCAACTTAATATATTCAATAGAACCATCGCGAATCTGAACCCATTCATGACAGAAAATCATATATGGCGTTCCTCCTTCTTCATACAAAGTGCCATCCAAAGCCATCCATTTTTCTGGTGTGTGAGGTTTGTTATGGAATGGTAAAAATGGTCCAAGTGGAGAATTGGCAACAAAAATTTGTGTTCCTCTTTTGTGAAATTTTGGCCAATTTTTTTCACCTTTTGGAATGGACTGTCCAGTTAAGGTGTCAGAAGAAGTAAGCGTGACAAATAAATAGTATTTGTCTTTATATTTATGCATTTCTGGAGCCCAAACCATATTTCTTGCCCAGAAATTGTCAGGCAATAAAAGGACCGTTTGCGGTTGTCTCCATTTTTTTAAATCTGTACTTAAATAGACTTCAACACCTTTTGGCTTATTATCGTCTCCGATTCCGCCCAAACGGTTATCCATTTGAGCATACATGTAATAATTTTTTGTTTCTTGATCAGCAAAAATATAAGGGTCACGAATCCTAATTTCTTCTGTCAACAGCAATTTGTTTTCTAAACCTTGCGCATAAACTAACCTGGAAAATAAAATGAGAATCAGTGTGAATAAGTGTTTCATTTTTTTCGGATGTACATAAAATGAAGATGGTGGCACCTAACCATATTTATAAATTATTATGTATATGCCCTCTATGTTCAAAAAGTACTAATCTAATGGAAATCTAATGAAACTAATATTTATCGCATTGGATTTGTGCTGGGCATCTCACCACTTTTTCATTCAATTTTAGGCGACTTCTCTATGTAGTCGATACAAAGGCTCAAATGGGACAAGGAAAGTATTGTATTTCAAAATGAGAATTATTTTTAGGGTTCTCTTGGAATTTCTTCTTTTCCACTGCTTTTTTTATTTCCGTTACTATCAGGAATAAATTTGCTGAACAGAATAATGGTTCTATTTATTCCACCAAGGCATCGCTCAAACTGACCCCGAACTTTATCATGCGCCGGACACCGTTCAGTTGTCTGTTTGCAATTGGGAGAGCACCAATTATTACTATTCAAAAGCTTCAGAATACAATAGCATATTTACTCCATGGAAATTTTACGCTTTTTCCAAGGTTAGTTAAAAGCGTTGTGGTTGACCAATTTAGCATTTGCGGGGCTTCTTATGAAAAGAATCCTCTGAATTTCATTTATAAAAATAGTCTTCCTTTTTTGTGAGGGTAAACTTTAGTCTGCTCCGAAAAGTCATAGTTTGTTGATTTTCAACTTTTCTACCCCTAACCCCTAAAGGGGAAATCGTTGAAAATCAACGAATTATTCAAAGTCCCCTTCAGGGGATTTAGGGGTATTATACTTTTCAGCGTAAACTCCAACTTAGAAATATAATTACTCTGCAATTCATCCATTAGATTAGGTTAAAAAGAATATCCGATGTTTATTCCACCGAATCTATGATAAACCGCAGCATTGAAGTTTG
>CAYREN010000295.1:0-6434 GCA_964423255.1 uncultured Roseivirgaceae bacterium
GGAATCCTGACATGACATCTGCCATGTTAGCAATTTTAAACGAGGATGGTTTTGTTGAGCATTCACGTAAGATCCCAGGGCAAGTCCATATTGAAAGTTGGTAGGAAAGATCTCTTAAATTTTCCCAAACTTTTGCCTGCATAATGCAGGGAATAATTATTGATACTTGTAAAGAGTTAGAAATCACGACATTGACTATGAATTCAAAAAACGCTTTCTAAAATTTAATTTAATTGACAATTTGCTAATTTATCTGAAAGTCAATGTCTTATCTGCAAAATATTAAAATCCGTGAATTATTAAGTTTAGGCCCTGTCATAATCGTATTGCAACTGATAAAGGAAATGTGAGATGTCCATGCATTTGACGAACATACAAATTATTAACTTGAATAAAATATTAAATTACTACAGTCTTCAACATCTTTAGATAATTGACCCTGAGGAAGGGGTTTATTGTTCTTTACAAACCTAATTTATTTCAATCCTTTCAATTTTATCTTTCAAACGCACATACCCTTCCAATTTCAGGTCCGCACCATCACTAAACTGAGCACTGATGCGAAGGTTATTTGCCCCTTCCGTCAAATGGATTCCATCTATTTCCAATTCCTCAATTTTCTTCATTCGTCCTTTTTCATCATAAATTAAAACCTTGTTATCTCCCCGGTAGGTAATGGCATAATTTGGTTTCAACTCAACATTGAGGGTAATGGTCTCATAGCCATTATAAATAAAGGTAACCTGATCGATCGATCCGGTTTCACCAACGGCACCAATTACCAGGTATAGGTTTTGAGTGTCATCACTATCAAATTCAACGGCAACATCATTTGGTTGTCCGGGCTGCACCAATGCATTGAGCAATTCAAAATTTTCCTTTTTATAATATTGCAGTTCAAAAGTTGAGGCATTTAACTTTTCTAAACTAAAATCATTGTTTACCTTTTTAAGGTCTGTTATTTGGCTTTCATTGAATATTTCCTTTAATCGAGCCTCTTCCCAAATATTTATCGCTTTTGCTATATCATCGAATTCAGTATTATTAGCTAACTTCTGCAAATCACTGAATAAGGCATAACCTGCATCATATCCAGCCGAACGAGCAAGCATATATTCAAATTCCTGTAATGTTGTGGTAGCGTTTAACAGAAACCAACCTAACATATTTGGTGTATAATTGCGCTTGAGTAGTGCTTGATTTTGATATCTGTAGTGCCCCTGACTTTTAGTAAAACCACCATACCAGGGCTCACCCCAGTTAAGATACGAATTAACATGCCAGTAATAATGATTTGAGCGTGATGATCCATTTCTTAATTCATGATCGACCTGAGCTACGAGGGCATCACTAAAATAATCCATCCCAAAATCACCTTCGCCGGTACCCCAACCACCTTCATGGCCATCAAAATCAAGTTGTGCCACACCGGTATAATTGAAAAAATCGGCCAGGCGGGCAATCATTTCTTTTTGTAGTTCGAAATTCGGAAACAATGTTTTATAACCATGATCTGCCAATCGGGCAATTTTTGAATTGGCTTTATGCGTACTCACTATGGTTCCATATGCACCTCTTTTGCATTTCATTAATTTATAAGGTGCCTCTTTCGACACCAACCCAAATTGAATAATCTCATCACCAATCCGAATGGCCTGGCAGGTGTTTTTCACCTCATAGCCTGCCGGATCCTCAATAAAGATTTCCGTGGCATCCTCAGGCAAATCTTTGGTAATAATGGTTTCACAAAATGTCATCAAATCTTTGTGGGGCACAGGTGTTACATATGGATCATTTGTTGTGATAAAATTTGTCAACGTATGCACGCCCAGCCGAATGCCCTTTGCTTTGGCCTTTTCAACACATTGCTTCATGCCATCCCAGCCATTTGGAAACTGAGCGTCGATCAAGTCGAAATGTCCCCAGTTTTTGAAGGGGTGTCCATGATATAATGTATTATATCCCAATCGTTCACAATAGTCGAGGCACTCATCAATATTCTCTTCTGTGAATGTGGTAATAAAATATGGTTTATTGGCTTCTTTACTACGCTTCACCCACTCGCCATTAATTGTTACATGAGGAAGACCTTCTTCCAATTCAATTTTTTCAAGAATATCAAGCACTTTTGGCACTGGTGTTCCGAATAATGCGATGGCACTGCCAATTATTTTGCCATCTGGATTGGCGGGAATAACTGCTTTGGGAATTCGATCATTCCAAATACTATATACACGGTTTTTATTGCGGTTGATACAATAAGCCTGAAGGCTCGAACCATGGCTTTCTTTCGATGCTGTAGTTCCCCTTCCCTCGTTACTTCCATCCGAATTCAAGATTTTTCCACCCGTTGTTTTTACATTCAAGCTTTGAAGTCCCAAGGCATAATCTCCATTTTGCACCACCCCTACGTACTCACCAATAGTTTCATCAATGGTTGTTGCAAAAGGGCCCCATAAAAGTATATCCACCTTTTCAATATTTTCAACCGATTCCACTTCGAATTTTATATAGTCAACTTTTACCGTTCCTCTAATCGTAAATTTTATGTTACTGATAAAAGAAACAACTGCTAAATCACCCTTCCATTTTACAGCCGTTGGCAAATACTCCTCACCATCAATTTTTATCCTTATCAAATAGCTTTCTTCGTTTGCCGGTAAATACTCTTGATCACCATAATAACTGGTGATTTTACCATTATTGTCAATGCTTATCTTCAATCCGGTAGACTGTAAATCTTTCTGCGCATATGATGAGATGGTGGTAAATATTAAAATCCCAATCAGTAAATTTTTCATGATGATGTGATCTTTATTTAAAATTCATTTATTTTCAATATATATTTCAACCATTGATCTACTTTATCAATTATGAAATTTTATTCCACTTTCCAAAGCATCATTAATCTACAATTGTCAGTCGAATTATTCAGATTTATTTTAAACTACAATTCAAACATTTCTGGATTTAATAACTTCTGATCTCCAGAGTTCATAGAAAAAGTTTTGGTTTTGTCCTTATACTTAACAGTACAACTTCCAGGAGATAAACATGTCATAATTGCCTTGGTTAATTTTCCATCTTCCCATTCTAAATCAACTTCAAAGCCTCCCCTGGCTTTGAGTCCTGTTACATTTCCATTCTTCCAGGCAGATGGCAGCGCTGGCAACAATTCTATAATTCCCGTATGGGATTGCACCAATAATTCAGCCATCCCGGCGCTTCCTCCCATGTTTCCATCAAGTTGAAATGGTGGATGTGCACACAGCAAATTTGGGTATGTTCCTCCTCCCCCTTCCATTTTTGTTCCCTGAACAGTCGTTGGTTTCATGAGCCGTTTAAAAAGTTTATATGCCCGATCTCCATCTTTCAACCTCGCCCAGAAATTTACTTTCCATGCCAGTGACCAACCTGTTCCTTCATCTCCCCGTGCATTGAGGCTTACCTTAGTGGCCTTGGCCAATTCTGGTGTTTTTTCTACCGAAATCTGGTTTCCGGGATACAAGGCAAATAAATGAGAAACATGCCTGTGGGTATTTTTAGGGTCGTCCACATCTTCCTTCCATTCCTGCAATTGCCCCCATCTCCCAATTTTTGGAGGCAAAATTTTATCTCTGATATCTAAGGCTTTGGCCCTGAACTCATGATCGATGTCCAGGATATCGCAAGCTTTCACACAATTTGTTAGTAAGTCCCACGCCATTTGATGATCCATCGACGCCCCTTGTGAAATTCCACCGTGCTCTGGTGAGTAAGAAGGAACAGAGACTAAATATCCTTTTTCATCTTTTGTGAGGTAGTCGATCCAAAATAAAGCTGCTTCTTTCATCATTGGATAAGCCGTTTCCAATAAAAACTGCTTATCTCTAGTAAAATCATAATGCTCCCAAAGATGTTGACATAGCCATGCCGCACCACCCGGAAAATACCCCCAGGGAAGACCCCAACCGGGAGCGGTAAATCCATAGGCATTGTTCATCGTATTCACCACCCAACCTCGTGTATTGAAAAACTCTTTTGCAGTTACTTTGCCCGGTTCCACCAAGCTTTCCATATAATCAAATAATGGCAGATGACATTCGGAAAGGTTCGTGACCTCAGCCGGCCAATAAAGCATTTGCTGATTGATATTCATGTGGTAATCACAAGCCCATGGAGGGTCCATACTATTGTTCCATTTGCCCTGAAGGTTCATTGGCATGGAGCCAGGACGGGAAGAAGAGATCATCAAATACCGATTATATTGAAAGTATAATTGCTCAAGCTGTAAGTCAGGTTTTCCTGAATAAGATGCCACCAATCTTTGGTTGGTTGGTAAGTCATTGCGATCAACTCCTCCCAAATCAAAACTTACTCTCACGAAAAGGCGGTGATAATCCTCCTGGTGTTTTTTCAACAATTCATCATAGTTTAATGATGCAATTAAATTGAATGTTTTATCAATGTCGGCTTTGAAATCATTGCCATTGTAGTCCGGATATTTCATCACATATCCTGTCGATGCTGTATGGTACAAATTGACAAATCTTGCATCCGCAATCATTATCTTTCCATTATTAAAAT
Organism: uncultured Roseivirgaceae bacterium; assembly: GCA_964423255.1. Classification (GTDB taxonomy): domain Bacteria; phylum Bacteroidota; class Bacteroidia; order Cytophagales; family Cyclobacteriaceae; genus JAAUQL01. Next base: position 4,567 of record CAYREN010000295.1, read on the forward strand.
TAACTTTTCCATCAGTTTCCACCTTAACCCTCGTCTCGTACTCCATCCCATTATCTTTCAATGTTCCATGAAATGAATACACATTATCCTCAAATCTTTCGTCAACCACATTGTGGGGAGATTTATAATTTATAGCATATGAAACTGCTTTGTCACTTTCAAATCTGTAAACCAATACTTTGTTTGGGTAGCTGGCAAAATAGGTCCTTTTGAATTGAACGTCATTTTGAGTATATGTCACTTTGCCAATACTATTCTCGATATCCAGTTCACGCCTGTAATCCTGAACATCGCCATTCTCATTTTCAATATTTATATATAAATCTCCCATTGTCACCTGCGCACCATAATCTCCAAAATTAGGCCCATTCTCAACTTTATGTGTGATGCCACTCAGTTCTATATTGGCCAGGGCATGGGCTTCTTCAAATTTAGATTCTGAAAGTAATCGTCTTACTTCTGCAAGATATTTCCAGGCGCCTTCCCTGTTCCCAAAGTTATAATCCTTACTTGCCCCAGGGCCGCCTGCCCAAAGTGAACCTTCGGTAAACTGTATGCGTTCCTGATCAATCCCTCCAAAAAACATAGCCCCCATATAACCATTGCCGATGGGTAATGCTTCCGTCATCCAGTCTTTTGCCGGTCGGTCATACCACAAACTTAGGCTACCTGAAGATTGCGCATCCGTAGCTGTCGTTTGCCATAAGCTAATCAGGATAAAAATACTTCCTGAAATAAAATGTCTGTTCTTTTTAAATGACTTTATCATACTTTATAAATATTCTTGACTAAGTTTCAATATTAGTTCAATAGTAATATGTGATATTCAGTTATTTATTTTCCATATTAACAGGTTATAATATTCTTGTATTTTGTCTGCCAAAAAACCAGACCAATGTTAATAAATCAATAGAATTGGAGGAAATATTGAATAATAAAATAAGTATTCAAAATTATAGTAATAAATGTCATTTGTGACATATAAGAATGTATTATATTTTCAGCTTACTCTTTCCAACCATAATTTAATTTAATAATCAAATCATGAATAATATTAACTCGCTTATCGAAAACCAATATAATTTACCTGGATTATATGAAGAAATTTTAAGTCGATTGAAAGAGCTAGGTGTTGACCTGGAAAATGTATCTCGATCAAGTATTGCTGGTGTTGATGAATTCCATGTGAGAGGATCACAAGTATCAGAAGAGCTTGTGAAAGAAGTCAATATTCGGGGTTTCACTGTTTTGGATGTAGGATGCGGGCTGGGTGGCCCCAGCAGAATGTTAGCAGATGAATTTGACTGCAACGTTTATGGTATCGACATGAGTGAAGAATATATCAGGACCGCAAAGAAATTATCTGAACTAGTTAGACTTGATGAGAAAACTAATTTCGTGAAAGGAAATGCTCTTGAATTACCATATGAGAATAGATTTTTTGATGTTGTCTGGACACAGCATGTACAAATGAATGTTGAAGATAAAAACAAGTTTTATGCTGAAATATCCAGGGTACTAAAGGATGATGGAATCCTTGTTTACTATGATATCTTCAAAATAAATAACAAAGATTTAATTTATCCAGTACCCTGGGCAAATGACCCATCTGTCAGCTTTCTTGGAACTACATCTAATATGGATAACATCTTAAAGAAATTAGGTTTTGCCAATAATCAAAAAACAAATCAATCTGACAAGGCCATTGAATTTCTAAAAAACTTATTTGAAAAAATCAAAAAAAACGGTCCACCAAAATTGGGCCTAAATGTATTAATGGGAACTTCTACAAAAGAAAAACTTGGTAATATTCTTACAGGAATCGAAGATGGAGCTATCGAATTACAAAGTGGAGTATATAAGAAATA
>CAYREN010000296.1:0-6427 GCA_964423255.1 uncultured Roseivirgaceae bacterium
ATTTGGACACTGATTTTGATACAGGAAGTGACGTAAGCACAGCAAGTGCAATGGCGGGTGTGATGCTTAAATTTGGCCTGGATGGCGTTCCGGTTACCATTATTATTTCATTTCTGTCTCTTTTTGGCTGGCTAGGCAGTTATTACTGTGTGCATTTTTTGTCACCGATGATCCCACAAGGTCTATTTCATATTGTATTTGGAATGCTGGTATTGATAGCTGCATTCTGGCTTGCAATGCTAATGACTTCTTTGATTGTAAAAATACTCAGACCCTTTTTTCAGAAAGTAGAACAACAGACGATTAAACGCGTACTCGGGCAGATTGCCGTCGTGCGAACGTCCAAAGTCAACTCAACTTTTGGAGAAGTAATGCTAAATGATGGAGGAGCAGGTTTAATATTAAAAGTAAGAACCAGAGAGGATCAAACGTTTAAAAAAGGCGATAAAGTCGTGTTACTAGAATATCTGGAAACTGATAACGTTTATCGGGTTATTTCTGAACAGGATTTCAACGTTTAGTTGAAAAACGACTATTATTTCTATTGATTTATTAGGTAAACGTTCAGTCTCCTTCTTTGAAAAAGAGGGAGGTTAGCGATTAACTCTGTAACTGTTCAGGTTGCCGTTTTTTTCTAAACAGTTCATTTATTGATTTTACACTGGAGTATTCACTATGGCAGATTTATCTGTATTAATGCCCATCATTTCCGGCATCGTCATCTTTTTTGTCATCATTGTCGGAATAGCCATTTTGTTCAAAGCCTTCTATATCAAAGTCGATCAAGGAACTGCTTTGATCGTTAATGATATGAGTTCCAAGCCGAAAGTGCATTTTACCGGCGCACTGGTTTATCCGATTATTTACAAAAAAGAATTCATGAAAATTTCGTTGATTACCCTGGAGGTGGATCGACGCGGTAATGATGGACTGATTTGTTCAGATAATATGCGAGCGGATATCACGGTCGCATTTTATTTACGGGTAAATGAAACCACCGAAGATGTGTTAAGAGTTGCTAAATCAATAGGTGTTGATCGTGCATCTGATCGAGATGCAGTGGATCAGCTGTTTTCAGCCAAGTTTTCAGAAGCATTGAAAACTGTAGGTAAAAAATTTGAATTTGTGCAGTTATTTGAAAACAGAATTGATTTTCGCGAAAAAATAATTGAAGTGATTGGTGATGATTTGAATGGCTATGTACTAGAAGATGTGGCTATTGATTATCTGGAGCAAACTCCAAAAGCATCACTGGATCCAAATAATATTCTGGATGCAGAAGGTATTAAAAAAATCACAGAAATGACGGCTATTCAAAATGTCCGTACCAATATACTGGAACGTGATGAAGAATTGGCAATTAAGAAAAAGGATGTAGAAACTGTTGAAGCAATGCTGGAATTACAAAGACAACAAGCAGATGCTGAAGCTAAACAGGAGCGAGAAATATTAACTATTCGAGCCAGGGAAGAAGCTGAAACTAAAAAAGTTCAGGAAGAAGAACGCAGAAAAGCAGATTCAACCACTATTCAAGTGGATCAGGATTTGTCTGTTCAAACAGAAAATCAGAAACGTGAAATTGAAGTGGCAGAGCAAAATCGTCAACGTGCTGTTGCTATAGAAGAGGAAAAAGTGACACGCGCCAGAGATCTGGAAATTGTGGCACGTAAGCGAGAAGTTGATCTGCAAACTATCGAAGCTGAAAAAGCCATAGAAATTGAGAAAAAAGAAATTGCCAGAATAATTCAGGAACGGGTGATTGTTGATAAAACGGTTGCAATTGAAGAGGAAAAAATCAACGAAGTACGCCAGGTTTCCGAAGCAGACCGACTCAAGCAAGTCCAGGTGTTGGCAGCAGAAGCACAAGCCGAAGAAGAAAAAATCAAGCATGTAAAATCAGCAGAAGCGGAAGAACTCGCTGCACATCATAAAGCCACTGAAATTACTACCATAGCTCAAGCAGATTTGGATGCCGCCGCACGCGAAGCCGATGCTAAGAAAAAGCTGGCTGAAGGCGTACAAGCCGAAGAAGCAGCCTCTGGTTTAGCGGAAGCCAAAGTTCAAGAAGCCAAAGCCGATGCTCTGGAAAAAGAAGGGCTGGCGGAAGCCAGAGTAATAGGTGCTAAAGGTGAAGCAGAAGCCGGTGCACAAAAAGATATAGGCATGGCAAAAGCTGATGTAACACGCGAACAGTTTAAGGCAGAAGCAGATGGACTGCTTGATAAATTCTCAGCAATGGGAACCATGAGCGACAAAGCGCGTGAACATGAAGAATTTCGCATGAGTCTGGAAACCGCATTCAAAGAAGCCATTGCATCCATTGAAGCTGGCAAGGAAATTGCTCGTGAAAATGCTGATGTATTGGCAACAGCCTTGAAAGAAGCAAACATAGATATTGTGGGCGGAGAACAGCACTTCTTTGATACTTTTGCGAAATCATTATCACTAGGTAAAGCCATAGATGGTGTTTCTACTAAAAGTAATGTGGTTGCTGATTTATTAGATAAGGTGATGAATAAATTGGATTCTAAGGGTGAAGAAAAGAGTTAAGGAGGGTATAAATACACATTGACAGGGTAATGCAATCGAATTACCATGGAAAAATGTATATTCTTAGGGGGCTGGCATGAATACATTTGCATTAAAAAGTGAATCAAAATTAACTGATCGATATCAAACAACTATTCCAGAAACAGTCAGAAAAGCACTACATTTAAATAAGAGAGATAAATTACTTTATACCATTCAGGCCAATGGAAGTGTATTTATCTCACGAGCCAACGAAAGTGAGAGTGACCCCGTTTTAGAGGGTTTTCTGAATTTTTTGGCGAAAGATATAAATAAGAACCCAGCTAGTCTTACAACTTTTAGTAAAGAATTAGCTAGTCATATTCAAACACTTGTCACTGATGTTGAGGTTGACTTGAATAGCCCACTCGCAGAAGAGGATGAGTAAGTTAGTCGAACAAGAACCGTTCATTGTTAATGGCTGGACATTATTTGCTCACTCGCTTTTTTTAAGCCAAGTAGAAGCATTGCTTGCACAAGTAGAAACTCTGCGTAATAAAGATTCGCTGAAATACAAAAAGAAAAATGCGACTAAACGGCTTGCTGCGATCATTAAGCTTGTTTTTGAGGTAATTCCTCAAAATCCAGCCCTGTCAGAATATAGACAAGGTACAACGCTGAGTAATGAACATAAACATTGGTTTCGAGCCAAGTTCTTTCAGCAATATAGACTGTTTTTTCGTTTTCATCTGGAAAGTAAAATCATAGTTTATACCTGGGTCAATGATGACAATACTAAAAGAGTATATGACAGCAAAACAGATGCCTATCGAATTTTTCAAAAAATGCTTAAAAATGGTAATCCGCCAGACAGTTGGGATGAATTATTAAAACAAGTTCATGATGAAAATATACTTCTGGGTAATGTCTCATAAGTATCTTGGTATTTCATTAAAGTAATTATCAGTACGTGGAAAGTAAATCTGGTGCTGGTGCTTGACCAGGCTAATTACTGTGAAATTGAAAGAGTAAAGCGTCGCGTAATTGATAATTCGTAACAACTTTAAAGAGCAATAACTAAATGGACTGGTTATCAATACGTAGCTTTAAAGATAAATATACCTTCTATAAATCGTATATAGTCTAAAAAGTAGAATGCCTTCAAGCTTTAGAAACTTAATAGTTGTAAAAAAATTCGCAGTATATATTTATAATCGTATAAACACTCTAATAATAGGGTTTGGAATAATTTATTTCTTTTAATTAATTAGGAGAGTGAGTCAAGGTGAACACAAAAAAACTATTAATGCTAGTGACAATATTGGTAATATTTCCAATTATTTGTAGTGCTAAAAATATAAAAAGTTTTTTGGTGAAATCTGATAAAGGACCAATTTCAGATGGCGTATGTCTTGAGTATGGAGGTACACCTTTAGGATTAAATAGTAAACGGATGAAGAATATTGTTAAGAAATCATCTAGTGTTGGTAGGATTATGTATAAAAATAATTATGCATACGTAATATATGGCTCTCATAATAACAGTATATTACCTACACAAAGTTTGAATCTATGTAGATTTTCAAAGTAAAAAATGGTTCGACAACTTATGTGGATTATCTTTGAGTTAGTTGTTATTGTCCTATTTTATAAAATGAAATAAGTTTTATGTTATTAGTTTTAGGAGATAAAAGTGGAAGTCGATAAACAAATGATTCTTGAAAGGCAATGGAAACTATTAGATGGAAATAAAAAACTGAGAGCGCATATACCCACAATCATTTCATCTTTGAATATCGTTATTGGGTCTTTTTATTTTAAATCAATTTCAGAATTAAAAAATTCAAATTTGTTGTTTGCAATAATTGTGTTACTTATAACTTTTTTTGGAGTTTGGGCATTAAGAACAATTCAGGAACAATATGATTATTCAAATTCAAAAATTATTTATCTTTATGATAAGTTTAAGGTAAATTATCTTAGTGATTTTACCTATACTATACCCATTACACTTCAAAATGCAGGTTTAAATCCTTTAACGACAGCCTTTCAAACTATTTTATTTTGCATTTTGAAGTCGTTTGGGTATACAAAGGGGGAAGGTCATAGGAATGAACATGAATCTGGAACCTTACTTTTTAAAATAGGATATGTTTCAATTATTCTGATAGGAGTATTGATATCCTTAAGTATATTTTTTTATAAATAGCAATATGTATTACTTGGCATATGGTTCAAATCTACATCCTCTAAGACTAAATGAGCGTGTTCATTCTGCAAAACATGTGGGTGAAATCACAATTTCTGGTTATAAACTTAAATTTAATAAGATTGGTGTTGATGGTTCAGGGAAGTGCAATATTAAAAAAACCAACTGCAAGGACAGTGTAGTTAAATTTGTTTTGTTTCGATTCAATGATATAGAAAAACAAGAACTGGACAAGTACGAGAGCTATGGTCATGGATATGATGTGCATTACATTGATTTGATAGTAAACGGCCTAGTAATTACAGCTTTTACTTATATTGCGATGGAAAATTATATAAATAACGATCTATCCCCTTTTTCTTGGTATAAATCACTTGTAATACTAGGAATGAAGCACTACTCATTTGATAAGCATTATATTGAAAAAATTGAAAAAACCAAAGCTATTGAAGATGAAAATTTTGAACGAGTAGAAAAAAATACTCTACTAATTAAAAGGATACAGGGTAATAATGGACTTCAGCTGACTTTGGAAAAAGTAATGTTTTTTGCCGTAGCAAAAAAAACAGCCACTTTCCGACACCGTTGAGCTAAGAGCGAGAGTATTCACAAACTCGTAACTGGATTTAAAGGAAAATTCGAAAACTAAGTAGAAAGTGATTTACATAATGTTGTTTAATTTTTTGTCACACTGGATCGATGGGAATGACTGTAATCAAATAGGAAACATAAATGCATTTACAACAACAAATTATAGATGAAATTCAGCATATTCCTGAAAGTAGGCTGGCTGAAGTTTATGATCTCATTCATTATTTTCGTTTAGGCTTACAGTATGAAGCCAAACAGTCCCAACAGACAAAAAATAAATACCCGTTACGGGGATTGGCCATTAATTATCAAAACCCAACTGACCCTGTTGCATTAAGTGACTGGGATTCTTTAAAGTGATTTTATTAGATACCCATATCTGGATATGGTGGGTACATGGTGATAAACGTTTAAGCAAAGATTATGTAAAGCTATTGCAAACACACGAAAAACAAGGTTTAGGGATCAGTGTTATGTCTTGCTGGGAAGTGGCTAAGTTAGTTGAATATCAACGATTAGAGTTACCTTGTTCAGTCAATGACTGGATGTCTCAATCTCTTGCTTATCCAAATATACAATTACTCAATTTAACGCCCGAAATTGCAATAGAATCAACGCAATTACCGCAACCGTTTCACCGTGATCCTGCCGATCAGATTATTGTTGCTACAGCTCGTATTTATGATTGCCCTTTAGTCACTGTCGATGAAAAAATTCGTCATTATTCGCATGTAAAATTGCTGCCTGAATATAAAGATGTTCCTGATTAGAAAGAATCGTCAGTCGAAATATATTTCATTAAAAATAAGCCCTACAAATTACCGACTAAAATCATTAAAAGGGTTTTTAGACTATGAATCCCGTGAAATTTTACTTTCCTCGTTAAGGTAAGTGCTTCACTATTACATAGCTAAGGTTGGGTTTTAAAGGGTTCTCAGTGTTTGGCTGACGATTCTTTCTAATCAGGAAGATGTTTGAAAGTGAAATTAATATTTGATGGGTACGATGATTATAAACTTGACGCAATTCAAGTAGTAGTTGGTTTTTCTAGGTTTAACCAATCGGATAGCTTGTGTTGTAGTCTTCAAGAAAACTGACACCAAGGTTTATTATGAATAA
>CAYREN010000297.1:0-6422 GCA_964423255.1 uncultured Roseivirgaceae bacterium
ATTCAACGGATCACTTCGTTTTTATGGTTATAATAATTATCAGGACCAGATAATAACTGATTTTGCCCCACAACAGAAATACGATATGAGCATTTCAGGAGCTACAGAAAAGGCTTCCTACTATGTTTCAATTGGTTATTTGAATAAAGATGGGTATTTGAAGAACGAGGATAAAAATGAAAATTTCAAAAGATATAATATTTTGATGAAGGGAGATTTTGAAATTAATGATTGGTTAAGAATGGATAGTCGGGTGTTGATTTCAACTGAGAAAAGCGATAAACCTCATTTCTACAATTGGGATGTAAACATAAACACAACAGCAAGAGTGAATCCTTTAAATCCGATCACTTTTCCTGATCTTGATTCCTATCTACAGCCAGGCGACAGAGAAGAGTTTTCACAATACATTGGCATGCATTTTTCCAGTGTAAATTTCCTGCCATATCTTGAACAAGGTGGACGAGATACCTGGACAAGAAATGATATTATATTTACTCAAGGAGCTACACTGACACCATTAAAAGGATTGAAAATCAGAGGAGAATTTTCTGCCAATGTCCGATTCTTAGATGATCAGGATGTCAGAAGTAAAGTTAATGTAATAGAAAATTCAGATTTGAATGCCTTAAGAATAGGTAATGGATTTAGTGCTACAGATTATATAAATAACCGCTCTGATAATGACCAATATTATGTATTTAATACATATGCAGATTACACCATTGACAAAAATAATGATCATTATTTCAAGGCCATGATTGGATTTAATCAAGAATGGGGTAAAAAGCAATTTATTAGATCACGATCATTTGGATTAATTACTCCTTCAATTGCCGATCTTAATGCAACAACTGGAAACCAGGAAACTTATGGAGGCAAATCCCACGTTGCACTTAGAGGGGCGTTTTATCGTGTAAATTATATTTATAAGGATCGTTATTTATTAGAAGTCAATGGCCGATACGATGGTACTTCAAGATTCCCTGAAGATGATCGATTTGGATTTTTCCCTTCTTTTTCAGCAGGATGGAGGATATCCAATGAATCATTTATGAGTGGAACCACAGGATGGTTGAACAACCTGAAAATCAGAGCTTCTTATGGCACATTAGGCAACCAGTTATTAGGGAATAATTTTTATCCTTACATACCTACCATGGGGTCGTCTACTTCGCCTTATATGTTTACTGGTGGAGCAAGATCTCCCTATGTATCTGCTGCAGGTTTAGTTAGTCCATCTTTAACCTGGGAAACTGTGGTAAGTCAAAATCTTGGTTTAGATTTTTCCATGTTAAGTAATCGACTAGATGTATCATTTGATTTATTTACAAGGGATACAAAAGATATGTTAACAAATGTTGAATACCCATCTATATTGGGTACAGCCTCGCCTGATGCAAACGCCGCAGATCTTAGGACTAGTGGATGGGAACTTGCTGCTACCTGGAGAAATAGAATCAATAATAACTGGAATTATGGATTAACTCTTGCATTCGCTGATTCAAAGTCTGAAATCACTAAATATGAAAATCCAACTGGATCACTATCCAGAAATGAACACCGTGTTGGAGAAATAATTGGTGAACGATGGGGTTTTGTCACCCAGGGAATTTTTCAGACTGAAGACGAGGTAGCTGGAGCAGCTGATCAAAGTCAAATTGGTGCAAATTGGAGACCGGGTGATATTCGATACGCAGATCTTGATGGTGATGGAATAATATCCAAAGGAGATAATACATTAGAAAATCCTGGCGATCAACAGATAATTGCTTATGAATCTCCCAGGTATAATTTTGGAATTAATGGAGATGTTGGTTATAGAGCATTTACTTTAAGTCTATTTTTCCAGGGCACATTGAAATACGATTATTGGCCGCCAAATAATAATTGGGTAGCATTTTATCCATTTAATGCAGGTCATGTTGAGAAATATTATCTTACAGATACTTGGAGTCCAGAAAACCCCAATGCATATTTTCCGGCACCACATATCTCCACAAGTACAAAACAAAATGTACAGCCACAATCACGCTATGTACAAGATGCCTCTTATATCAGGTTAAAAAACCTAACCCTTGCATATAATATACCACCTGATTTTGCAGGAAAGGTAGGGTTACAAAGAGCGTCCATCTATTTCTCAGGGATGAACCTTTGGGAAGCTACAAAGATGCGTAAACCACTTGACCCTGAAGTTAGACCTACTTTAACCCAAGAGTATTACAAGCAGCGTACTTATTCTTTAGGTTTGAAAGTCACATTTTAGTAACTCTAAAAGGAAATAAAATGAAAAATCATATTATAAAAATTTACTTAGTATTGGTTGCAACATTACTATCCTTTAGTTGCAACGATTCATTTCTAGATAGACAGCCGTTGGATCAAATAAGCAACGAATCTTTCTGGAACACTGAAAATGATCTGAAAGTGTATAATAATAGTTTGTACAATCTGGCTCGCAATGATAATGATGTGCCAATTATGATGGCATTTGATGATGGCTTTGATAGCCACAGGTATGGTATTTGGCATGTTTCGGGATTTACTGATGACACTGCACCACGACATTCCAGACATAATAACTATCAAAAAGTTCGTGCGGGTAAGCATTCAATACCTGATAACCCATTTTGGTATGGGTATAAAGGATGGAACTTTTTAAGAGCAATAAATGTAGGCATGGATAATTATGGCAAAGCAGAAGTTTCTGAGGATATTCGAAATAAATATATTGCAGAGGCACGCCTAATGCGAGGTTGGTTTTATCAAGATAAAGTATCCAAATTTGGTGACAATCAATGGGTAGACACCGAACTGAATATAGATGATGATGAGATTTTAAATGGTGAGCGTGACGATCGTGACTTTGTAATGGGTAAGGTATTGGAAGACTTAAATTTTGCTACAGCAAACCTTCCCGAAAACTGGGGAGATGGAAATGCACCAGGAAGAATTAATCGTTGGGCGGCATTGCTGGTTAAATCAAGGGTTGCATTATTTGAAGGAACATGGCAAAAATACCATGGTGGCTCAAATGCCGATATGTGGTTTAATGAGGCTGCAAATGCTGCAAAAGATTTAATGGATAATGGCCCATATTCATTATATATGAGTGGAGACCCATCAAATACATACAATGCAATTCACCGAATGGAAGATCTTTCTGGTAACCCAGAGGTAATATACTGGAGAAGATACGAACGTGGTATATTTACCAATCATGCTCAAAGCTATCATAGAGGATATAATGGTGGCGCTACAAAAAGCATGGTAGAAGATTATTTGTGTACTGATGGTCAGCCAATAACGCTTTCTGCGTTGTATCAGGGAGACGCAGTATATGAAGACATTTTTGTGAATCGTGATCCCAGGTTACGGCAAACAGTACTTCATCCAGATGACCAAGCCATTTATAATTATGGTAACCATCTACCTGAAACTTATGCTTATCCACGCGTTCAAGGAATGTCTGGAGGTCAAAGGGTATATACAGGATATCATATTATTAAAGTGTTCAATGCTGGGGCAGCATATGCATCTTATAATTCTTCTCAAACCCCAGCTATTTCAATGAGATTTGCTGAAGCATTATTGAATTATGCCGAAGCAAAAGCAGAAATGGGTGGAGGAACAATTTCTCAGGCGGACTTAGACATTAGTATAAATCTATTGCGAGATAGAGTAGGCATGCCACATTTGGTCTCTGACCCTCCAATGGATCCAAGATACGCCAATGATGGTATTTCTTCAGTTCTTGTAGAAATAAGGCGTGAACGAAGAATTGAATTATTTATGGAAGGCTTCCGTTACGATGATCTAAGACGTTGGAAACAAGGCAAAAAGCTTGAGATGAAAGATTATGGAATGCGTTGGGATCAAGCTAATCGAGATCGTATTGATCCCGATGGCCAGGTTACTGTTGGCTCTTCGATGGTGGATGGGATTGAATATCTTGATATTTACCAAGGAACGGATTATGAAACTCCTGAATTTGATGAAGGAAAACATTATCTATGGCCACTACCTATAAGTGCCTTATCTCAAAACCCAAACTTAGGACAGAATCCAGGCTGGGGGGGAGAATAAAATTTAAAAAGAGAAATATAAAATACACATCGTTTTTAAAATTATTCAAAGCCGTAGTTATTCATGTAATTACGGCTTTGTTTTTAAACACCATTTTTTTCTTAACAATGTTAATGCCCTCTCACATTAAAAGACTCAGAATTAACAGGAAAATAAATTTTCTGTTAATTCTACTTTTTTGTTTTCATTTTGAAAGTGGTTTAACTCAACCTGTTGGCAGCTTAAAAAGCAATACAGAAGCTGATAACCTGGGAATAGAAACTCTTCTAACCCGAATAGAACTCAATAAAAATGGGTTAGAGCAGGTTAAACAATTTGTTAATGATCCCAAAAAAGCTGCTGTAGAACTGCTAAAATACTATCGCTTAAGAAACTCAATAAATCATCCTATCGATAGAAAAACCAAAGCTGATTATATTGAAAACTGTGCAACCGAAAAAGATTTTGAAATAGCCAATGACGCCTTGAAACATATTTTTGTTGGACAGCCTGCATATCCTGCCCACTTTTGCGGTGAGGATATTGTATGGAGTACAAGCCCGGTCCCCGACAATGAATGGGTTTGGCAATTGAATAGGATGTATTTCTGGGACGCCATGGGCAAGGCATACTGGCATACAGGGGATGAGAGATATGCCAAAGAGTGGTGCAGTCAATTGGTTGATTGGACACAGAAAAACCCAAATGATGAATTTCATAAATATGCCTGGCGCTCCATAGAAGCTGGTATCCGGGGCTATCGCTGGACAGGTCTTTTCCAAAGATTTATAGATTCTCCTTCTTTCACACCGGATGTACTGGTCGCTTTTTTAAATAGTTGCTACGACCATGCAGAATTTTTAATGACCAAATATAGGACTCGAAGCAACTGGGGTTTAATGGAAGCAGAAGGAATGGCCTTTATTGCCATCACATTTCCGGAATTTAAGCGTGCAGAAACATGGAGAAATGAAGCATTCCGAAGATTAAATAATGAAATTAATATACAGGTATATTCCGATGGACACCAGCGGGAACTGGCGATTAGTTATCATATAGGATGCATTCGCTGGTTTTTGCGGACGTATAATTTGGCGCAAATGAACGGGCTATCCAATGCATTTCCCAAATCGTATCTTGAAACAATAGAAAAAATGTGTGAAGTCCCCATGCAGCTTGGGCTGCCTGATGGTACCAATGCCCAGTTTGGCGATGCTTGGGCAGGGATTCCCGGTCAGCACAAAGAACATTTTCTGGAATGGGCAAAAATGTTTAACCGCAATGATTTCTTGTATTTGGCAACAGAAGGTAAAGAAGGAGAAAAACCAAGAACAACCACATTTGCATTAAAGGAAAGTGGCTTGTATTCCATGCGAAGTGGCTGGGATAAAAATGCCATTTGTTTCGTTTTAAAGTGTGGTCCCGATGGTGGTGGTCACTGTCAGCCCGACAATGGAACTTTTGAGTTATTTGCCGGAGGCAGAAACTTAATGCCCGATGCCGGAAGTTACATTTACAGCGGAGATCCTGAAAACCGTGCCTGGTTCAGGCAGACAAAAGTACACCAAACGCTTACCCTAAATGAAAATAACACAATATATGCACCAAAATTATTGCTATGGAAGCCCGGAGAAAACCTTGATATTTTGGTGGTAGAAAATGCAGGATACCATAGCCTGACACATCAAAGAGCAGTATTTTTTGTCGATAAAAGATATTTTATAATCGTTGATGAAGCCATTGGAAAGGCGACAGGTGATGTTGATCTTCATTTTCAATTTGCGCCCGGAGATGCTATTTTCGACACCAAGAAATATTCTGTGCATTCAGATTTTAATGATGGCTGGAATGTAAAGGTTCAAACTAAAAAACAAAAAGGTTTAAAACTGGAAGCAGAGGAAGGTCAGGTCTCTTTTTTATACACAAAAAAGGAAACTCGTCCTGCATTTCGTTACCGTATTCATAAAGAATCAGATGAAAAAGAAATTCGATTTATAACTATAGTAATACCCTATGAAAATAAAATCCCTAGAGTGAAAATTAAAGTTATGGGAAAATCAAAAGTAGGTTCTTCAACCCTCCAACTAAAAGTAAGAGAAAATGGAAAGACAAAATATATCGGCTATGATCTAGATAGACAGGTAGATTAAAAATACGCTAACATGATATTCGAAAATTTGAAGTTTATAGAAAATAGAGGCATCATAATTATTTGTGGATTATGTATTGGAATTGTTTTGCCTGGATTTTCTCAACAGCCATCCAGTAAATCAACACTTACTGTTATGAGCTTCAACGTCAGGTACATTAATTTGAAAGATGGTATAAATTCCTGGGCCAATCGTAAAGAAAAA
>CAYREN010000298.1:0-6393 GCA_964423255.1 uncultured Roseivirgaceae bacterium
AACATTAGAATAAACTTCATTTAACCAATTATTGTAATGACATATTGGATTTTTGAATCAAACCACAACGTATAGAGCATATGTTTTATCTCCAGAATTGTAATGACATATTGGATTTTTGAATCAAACCACAACAACTGTCGAGGGCAATACAAATGGAGCTCTGTAATGACATATTGGATTTTTGAATCAAACCACAACTGATAGTGAGCATGATATCGATGAGCTCCTGTAATGACATATTGGATTTTTGAATCAAACCACAACATAGGAGCTGATTTCATGGGTAATTATTATTATCGGACACAAAACTGGCCTTTTTACAATTCCCAAAGAATACATTTCTTCACCATGAAGCGGTATAATTCTTATTTTTTTAATCCTAAAACAGCATGTCAATGAACGCATATCTCCAATATAAAGGAGATACCAATATAATTTAATTATTTGGAAAAATGCTCTTATTAAAATTTCGATTGCAAAAAAATATAATCAGAATAACTCTAGCTGCTGAGGAGCCGGAGCACTTTCACGCTTTTTCTTCCCAATATAATTTAATATCTGACTATACTGTTTATCAGTAACTGTCAATACGCTTATCAATCCTTTAACAGGTACATTTCTTTGAACACGTTGCCTGTGAACCTCTGCGCTTTCCCTACTGGCACAATGGCGTGTATATACAGAATACTGCATCATCGAAAACCCATCCCGTAACAAGGTTTTGCGGAAGCCACTCGCCACCCTTCGTTCTTTTTTAGTATTGGTAGGCAAATCAAAAAACACAAATAGCCACATGATATGATAAGCGTTTAGTCGTGTTTGTTCCATTTTTCAATACTTTCAAAATGATTATGTTAACAATGGAAATTCGATCTTGCGTACCTCACCAGCAAAACATCTGGCAAGTGAAGCGGTGGTTTGTGACAGCCCCACCATAAGAGGTCGTTTAAAATTGTTAAATGAAACATCTACGGTCAATACCTGGAGCAACTCCGCTTTCAATTCTTTGGCAAGATCATCTTGTTCTGGATAAGACATGAAAAGATTATAGACTATTTCATCAACATAAGGACGATACGGCTCCATGATATCATCTGCCAGACAATAGGCATTGTATCTGCTATGATGATGAATACCCAGCGTTGGTAACATACCGGATCCTACGAGTGCACGGGCCACGGCTGCTCTCAATATGGCGTAACCATAGTTCAAAGCAGGGTTGGGCCAATTTCCGGATCGTTCACGATTGAAGTCTATCCCCATGAGTTTCTTCCAGTATTCCCGTGCTGCCGCACCTTCACGATTGTCGGGATCACCACTATAAACCTCTTTTGAATAGGCGGCAACTACATCATGTTTTTTGCCCAGCTTTTTCAATAATCCTGACTGATTTGTTATTTTAAACTCTATAGTTTGTTTCCATAAATTTTTTTTCAATGGTTCTGATACACATATCTGGTTTCTGAAATGTTCATTTTGCAGATGGTGTCCATTGAGATTGAGCAGCATGCTTTGT
Organism: uncultured Roseivirgaceae bacterium; assembly: GCA_964423255.1. Taxonomy (GTDB): domain Bacteria; phylum Bacteroidota; class Bacteroidia; order Cytophagales; family Cyclobacteriaceae; genus JAAUQL01. The sequence goes on from CAYREN010000298.1 coordinate 1,520, forward strand.
GGGAGATGACGGCCATCGCAAAAAACTACGGCCACATTATTGGTAACCATATGTTCCAACAGTACTGGCGTTACTGATATTTGAGGATGATCAATGACAATAAATCCAATATCCTCAATGGGAACTGTGCGGACATCACCCTCTGGTTTCGGTGTGGCTACAAGTTGAAAGTCCGTCACTGAAAGGTGAAATGGGTTGCTAAAAAATAGTGTTCGCTTGATCATGTTAATAAAGTCAACTTGAAATATTCTATTTTCAGTCCATATAAAATTTAAATCTTATCAATTTGTCCCAATGCGTTCAGTTTAAAATCTAAACCTTCAATTAATGCATTAAATTGATTGTGATTCATTTTTCGTTGTGCTTTATATTCTTCATTTATACTGAATGCCCCGTCCAAGACTTTCAATTCAGTAGATGGTTTTGCTTCCTGATGAAACCTCATCATTATAGTTGCATATTCATTGATTTTTCCATTTGGACTTTTAATACGTTGGTTGCTTAATCCTATTATTTTATATAATCTTTTCGTAATCTCTTTTTCTTGCTCCTCCCAGATTTCTTCAGGTGAATTCTCCCATAAAATAACCATTGTTCCAACTTTTAATACTCCCTTTAATGGAAGTTGTAATCCTCCCTTCTCCTTATAATCCGGAACTAATCCATCAATATTTTTTATACCCTGAGGTTTCAAATCATTTTGTACAGATAATTTAAAATATTCCCCTGCTTCAAGATTACTTACTACTTCAAAATCTCTTTTAATTTTTCCTTTGCTGTCTTTCCCTTCATAAATTGCCATCAGGTAATTGCCATCATTTGCCACATGCAAGTTCTCCTTATATGGTTTTGGATTAATTTTGGCTTTGTCTCGGTGTGGCTTTAAAAGGATAGGATTAGTAATATGGGTGTATATTCTCACCTTTTTTATCGGAACCTTTCCTCCATTTTTATTTGGCAAAGAATAGGTGTTTTGCAATTTTTCTTTTATTTCTTCTATCTGCTTTTTGATTTCAATTTCCTCATCTTCTTCTGCGTTTCTCAATTTTTTTTGTAAAGCCTCAATTTCTTTCTTTAAAAGCTTTTTTACTTTACGGCCCTCAATAATAATTTCACGAACCTTATCATCAACAATTTTTTTAAGATCAGAATCTTCTAATTTATCCAGTGGTTTGCGAACTACATATTTAATTACCTTTTCTTCATCACCTTTTTTATTTACCACATTAAGCTCTATTGCCCCATAAAAGGTTTCCTGGTGTAAACTTCCCCTCGTTGTGTCACCTTGCAGGTAAATAGTTTCTCCATGTTTATTATATTGTATTCGCCCTCTTTTTCTTGATTTTTTTTTACTCTGCTTTGGAAGCACATCAGGGGTATGGTGAGATATAAAAACCTCCTTTTCAATCTCTTTCAAGTCTTGTACAAAAGCGTCCCATGGTTTATCGACCCTTGGTTTGTTCCCGATACCTTGTACCATATTATCTTCACTTTCATGATAATACTTAGCGAGGGATTCATAATTTTTTTTGGAAATGCAGGCTATGGTAATGGCGTCAATGCAGTGGTGTATATGATTCACCCTTGCTTTTTTATTATATTCATCCTGCAAGCCCCATATCCTCCGAAAATCAGCAACGGTATTTCCTTTTACTGTATAAACCCTATTGAACAAAGTGTTAAGATAAAGCCTCGAATATTTAGTAATGATTCCGGTATCGACCAATTGACTGTTTTTAAAACCTTCCGGTACATCCTCCATGGTAAAACGATTGTACTTGTTTTTCCAATAGTTTCGCTCAAAGGTGAGTTTATGCCGACGTTGAATAGCATTGTCTTTGGCTTCCTTTGTCGTAGCTCCTTTCGATATCCTTACTTGTATTTCAATTTGTTTCTCAATCTTATCAAAGTCCTCTTTCCATTGACCTATCCTTTCAATTATTTCATCGTGATTTTCAAGCTCATATGGAATTTTGTTCCTTTTTATATCCCGGTTAAATCGGTTATCACAAAGCGTTTTGTTTTCCTGAGAGTTATCTAAAGACAGGCTTCGTGGTATGGTATGCTCAATATCGTATTTTGGGTCAGCGCCTAAAAAATCACTTAGGCCAATGTTCTTCCCTGTATAAAGACAAATATGCTTTTGCTCCTCCCATAGTTGGTATTTTAATTTAGCCTGAATGGACTCTTTCAGTTGTGTTGGTGTTATTTGCTCTACCCAAAGTTGATATTTCAAAATATCGGTTTCCGATGGTTCCACATTTTTACCCTCTTTTGTGAAATACTCCTTTATTCTTTCAGCATATTCCTTTCGTTTATTCTCTCTATCCCTCTGCCAACTCTGTAATGCTTTCCTTTCGTTGGCATTTTTCAGATCCCGAGCCATCTCAATGTTTACCTTGGTCGTGGCATCAATGACGTCTTGTTTTATGAGCTCATTTATCAACTTGCGAAGCTGATGCAAGGCCCGCATTGCCATGGGGTTGCGCACTGAAGACACCATAGGGCTACCGAGATATTCTTTTCCGTCTTTTCCTTTTATAGGAGGGCTATAGACATCCAACGCAGAGGGATGGTAAAGTTTTTGAAGATCATCTTCGTTCACATCAAAATGATCTGTGATAAAAACTTTAACCCTTTCATCAATCCGTTGCATTTTGGCAAACTCACCTTTACCCATATTCTTTTGTAGGTGTGTTTTAAATAATTTGAAAGCGTTTTCTTCTATTCTTTTTTGTTTTTCTTCTCCAAAGGATTCCCACCGATTTTGGCCATAATACGACTTCAACCTGCCTCTTAAATCTCCCTGATATTCTTGCTCTCCTTCTTTACTCCATGTCCAATTATTTTCACGACATATTTTTATCATGCCATTCACAATCTCCAATACTTGTTTTTCCTCGTTTTGTGTTTTGATGATGTGGTGTATTTCTTCTCTGATGATTTTCTTATTTTCATCATCATCCCAGATGTCTTTAGGAATAACATCTTCCATTTTCGCCAGGAAAACAGCATGAGAATAAATCAAACCTTCCTGTAGATAGGGCAGTATTTTATTGATGGCTTTCAGGCTGAGGGACGCATAATCCTGTTTCAACTTGATACTTAAAAATTCTTTGGTTTGATCATCATTTAGCTGCAAGCGGTTTTTAGCAAATTCCATTAATTTCTCATCCGAATCAAATGTGAAGAGTACATGCCAAACATCGTATATATCGATAAAAGATGTTTTGTTATTATTTTTCTTGTAATCAATTTTTAATTCAGTCCAGTTTTTGCCAAAAACACTGAGAAACCTTGCCGACACCGGACAAGCACTCACAGTCGTTTTCATACTATAGTTAAAGAGGAAGTCTTCGGGATTTTTATTTCCTGCCCTGAAATATTTATACCGTTTCTTTGGGGCAAGTTGTTTGGCTAAATCTTCAAAATCGAAATGGTCTCGCTTTAAATAAAACCGTTGAATTATCTTTTCCCTTTCTTCAACAGCCAGCTGTCGCATTTTTTCGTCATCAGGCGTTTGTATCTTCATGTTGTTTACAAAACACAACATTCGATACTCTTCAAAGGCAGGATGTGAAACAGCGCACCGGGGTTTATTGGTTTCAAAAGGGCACTTACCAACTAATCCCTTTTGCGATTTGAGTGGACGTTGGTAAAAGATGGCCTCTTTGAGGGAAGATATAAGTATTGGAGGTAGTTGTTGCTTATCGCAAATGACCTCAAACTCATGCAAATAGTGTTCTTCGCGATGCGTGTATTGATTTCGGATTTTTTCACTTTGTAGATATAGCTTGTAAAAGTATTCACCCAATGTTTTGCAATTGGCCTTTTCAATTTTTTCTGACAATTCATCAATAGCTTGTCTTACTTTTCCCTTATTTTCTTTTAAGTTTAAAAAGTTATTGATTTCTTCTTTTACCTCTGATGCTTCACTTTTGGTTTTGCAAATAGAGTCAATTTTTTTTCTCAATCTAATAACATTTTTATCCTCCTCATCTTCAGAAAAAGCAGATAAAAGACTGTTGTGCAATGCGGATGCAGTTGGATAAATATCCTTTAATCGATTCAGTAAAGATTGTCTTATCATTTCAACTACGTCATCATTGCTTGTGTCCAATCGGTTACTTAAGAATCCCCGACGTTGTGTCATATGATAAAATGCCCTCCCAATTTTATAACGTTCCTCCTGTTTGCTCCAGTCAAGCTTTTGGTTTGCCGCCAGCGACCTGTAATAATAAGGGTTGCGTATTTTTGTGCCGTCCTTTTCATCCTTTGTTTGTTGCCAGGACAAAAAAGCGCTGTTCGTAGGATAAATTTTAAACGTACTATTCTTTCCGGTCTCGGGGTCTTTAAAGTTTCTCCATTTCGACAATTCCTCCATTAAAAGCGGGCACATATCATTTTCGATGAGTACTTTCAGAGTTTCATATTTTCTTAACTTTCGCCTGAATTTTATACGCCTTGCACTTCGATGTTCAGTCCGATCTGCTGCTTTAGACCCCTCAATACCTTTTTCTATTTTTACGCCTTCCTGAAAAATACGAACCCCTTTTTCTTTCAATTCAAAAGAAATGTTATTTTCTGTTTCCACAACAGCCCATCCGATGCTGTTGGTGCCGAGGTCTAATCCGAGAATTTTAGTCATGATATAGGTTTGGTTTTATGGGTAATTATAAAAAAACGGTGATGTTTAATCCCCTACAATTTAAGAGAAATTGTTCTAAGATTAAACTTTAATGCTGAGAAAGTTCATCATAAAATCAGGGTAATAAAAAATTGACTTACTGGATTTTTTGTACTAAATTTAAATCTTTGAATCTTATCACAATAAGGCTATATGCCGAAGGAAATTATTCCTATACTCCCGCTTC
>CAYREN010000299.1:0-6369 GCA_964423255.1 uncultured Roseivirgaceae bacterium
TACAGAAATACAGCTTATAGATACTATTTTTATCAAGGACAGAAAGTTTTGTATAATACACAATGCAATTGTTGAATTAATAACCCAGTCAGAGTACGATTTATTTGCTGAGAACAAGTGTAAAGCATTAAACCAAGGCCAAGAGACTGCATATGGAGGGACATCTCAGACGTCAGCCACTAGTTCATACGGGTCGATTAATTCGGGAGGTTCTGTTAATAATTTAAATATATCCGAAGATTACAAATTCAAACCGTACACTCACTATTGGCTAAGAAGAAATGGGAAATTGAAGAAGTTTACCAGCATCAGACAATTGATGAAGTTATATAATGACAAGAAGGAACTATTCAAGGCATACGTTAAAAAAAATGATGTGAAATTTGACAATCGGGAAAGTATTGTTTTGTTAATTGAATACATGGAAGCACAATGATGTGATTGAAGGTTCAATTCAAAGGAGGTTACGCATTATTGAGACAGCACGAATTACTAAATTTGGGATTACCTAATTTTGACGAAGATCAAAATTATCCAATAATTAGAACATCAAACAGGCTAAAAACAACAAGCTGAGAGGCCTCTTTAAATCAATTCAAAAAGCGCATAAAGAACTATTTACTACTGTTGAGATCACCGGGACACCTACGATTTTTGTAAATGGATATCATATCAATTTGCAGATAAAATGCATATTTCAAGAAGTACATTCATGGAATATATTGATGTTATCAAAAATATGGGAGCGCCAATAGCTTGTGACAAATTTCGGAATAGTTAATACTATCTTTATCCATGCAAATTAAAGATTGGTTTTGAAAGTAAGTATTTAACGGACAAGGAATTAATAGAGATTAATAAAAAAAGTTTAAAAAAATTCTGCGAAATTGTGTCAATGTAATAATAGTACATTTGCGCAAGTTACCTTAGCCCCAATGTTTCTAAAATGTGCGCTATAAGAAACATCCGGGGATGCTGAAAACCGGTTCTCCTCTGTAGGTTTACCGAAGGAGGACAAACCCACCTTCAGTGGCTATCGCCACTTTCGGAGGACAAAGAGTAGGCAAAACTAAAATAATACTATAATGAAAAAATTAGGAAAATTAAATCTAAAGAAAGAAAAAATGTTGAGTCATGAGGAATTGGTGAGTTTTAGAGGTGGGTCAGGGGATGACTGTACCGGATTTGGCACCAATAAATGTAATGCAGACTGTCCTTGCACATCCGCAGAGGATTGGTGCGTGAATAATAAATGTGAAACAAGACCATGAGGGTCAAATTAAATTAAGAATTTTAGTTGGAATATATTCCAACTAAAATTCTATAAATATACAATTATGAAATTTTCATTGCTCATTACTATTTTTTTATTCATAAATAGTTATACATACAGTCAGGATGCTAATAGTTTATATTTTGAGGTTGATGGAACTATAAATGCTGATACCGGATTTATAAAGTTAGAGATGCACTATCTTACAGAATATTATCCCGAAGGAATTGAGAACTATAGCGTACCTATAAATAAAAATAAGTTTCACATAAGTGGTGAAATCCCATATCCTCTTGGCTATCAACTGAGCTATGGAAACATGTATTATTCCAGTATTTTTGTGATTGAACCCGGGGATCAAAAAGTTATCTGTGATATAAATGCTAGCAATAGGGTTCCTATGGTTAGTAACTCATCAATGATAGAACATGACAATGAATATCAAAAAGCATATAAAAAAGTCAAAAGCAAAAGAGTTATTTGGAGATTAAAAGAGGACAGTTTGTCGAGAGTCTATCAAAACAAGATTCCTAATGAAATAAAAATAGAATTACAAAGTGAATTAGTTAGGTATTATGAAGAAAGTGACAGTGTTTTATTGTCATACGTTACTAGTCATCCTGATTCTTATATAGCATTTTGGAAATTTATTCGTCTATTTGGTGGTTTTGGTTTTGAACCGATATTTGATGACATATTTGAGCAATTTTCAGATTCATTGAAAAATACATACACCGGTAAAATCCTCAAGCAAAATTTGGATGTCGCCGGCAAACTATCAAAAGGAAAGGAATTTCCTTTCATTGCAGTAAAAGATAACCTTGACATCCTCTGGCAGCAAAGTTCTTTAAAACAAGACAATTATACTCTAATCGATTTTTGGTATAGCAACTGTGCTCCTTGTATTGCACAGTTTCCCCATCTAAAGGAAATATATGCTAAATACCAAAGCAAAGGATTTGAAGTTATTGCCATTTCCACAGACCGATTAAAATATAGAAACAATTGGCAAAAGATGATTGAAAAATACGAATTGCTATGGCCTCAATTTTGGGATATCGATGGAATTGAGTCATCCAAATTATCAATCAATAAATTCCCGACCAATTATCTTCTTGATGGTGATGGTAGGATAATCCGTAAAGATATCAAGCCTGCTGCATTGGAAAAATATTTATTGGATAATCTAAATTAATGGAAATCCCCCATTACAAACAACTCATTGCCATGGACTGCAGGCCTACATGCCTGCTATAAAGACTATCTTAGAAGGTGTAAGGTTTGCAAGAGGTAAACAAAAGGTTTAAATAGTTTCTGCGATATTGTGTCAATGTAATAATAGTACATTGACGCAAGTTACCTTAGACCCGATGTTTCTAAAATGTGCACTATAAGAAACATCCGGGGAAGCTGAAAACTGCATCGTCCTCCGTAGGTAGGAGGGAAGAGTAGGCAAAACTTTATAACTTTACTAAAATGAAAAAATTAGGAAAATTAAATTTGAAAAAAGAAAAAATGCTTAGCCATGAGGAGTTGGTGAGTATTAGAGGTGGGTCAGGAGACTGTCCTGATGTCGCTATTATAGAACGCTGCTTTTGGGATGAATGCGGTGGTACATCATCTGGTTCTTGCTATTTTTGTTGTGTAGCTGTAGCCTGCGGAAATTCTTGTGTCTGATTAGGAAAAATGTGCCTTCCAAAATACTTTTTAAAATGAGAGATAGCGGAAGGCACATTATTTTTAGAATCTAATAAATAGGAAATGCTAAAGGTTAACATCGTATTATTATCGCTTTTTTTAGTTTTAGGGTTTACAAAAAAATCAGATAAATTTGAAATAGGACTTTTTATTGATGAAAATGTATCGGAAGAGACTGTAAATATTGTCATCTTGAAATTGGAAGGATATTATAATTCTAAAGTACATTTAATAAAACAAATAGATTTTCCAGCAGAGTTTAAGAAAGATACAATTAATGCAATGAAATTGATTGATTATGTTCAAAAAGAATTATCACTATCTTACCAAAAAAATATCTATTTAACTACGCGAGGAATTGCATTGAACGATAATGCGAAATATTCTGTCAGAGGGCTTGCAGGTATAGGAAAAAGTATGGGTGTAGTTTCGAATTTAGTTGTGAAAAATGAAACTACAACAAAAGAACAATATTATAATTTACTCGCCAAAGTTCTGATTCATGAAATGGGTCATCTTTTGGGTCTAAAGCATTGCGTTGATGACGATAAGTGTGTAATGGTATCATCTTTGCCCAATCCTGATTTATTTTATAATGCAAAAGAAATATTATGCGCATCTTGCCTTGAAAAGATAGATAAAAAACTAATTAGTAATAAATAGCGCACTCCACAATTATATTAATCTAATAGATTCTTTTTGAAATTTTCCCAATGCAAACAACTCAATCCTATAGACTGAAGGCCCGCCTGTAACCTGGATTGGTGCAATTACCAAAAGTAAATAAAGATAACAAAAAAAATCTGCGAAATTATGTCAATGTAATAATAGTACATTGACGCCACTTACCTTAGCCCCGATGTTTCTAAAGTGTGCGCTAAAAAAGACATCCGGGGATGCAGAAAACCGCAGTGTCCTCCGAAGATTTATCGTAGGAGGGCGGTGCCCTCCGTGGGTTTACCGAAGGAGGGAAAAGCCCCCTTCAGTGGCTTATGCCACTTTCGGAGGACAAGAGTAGGCAAAACTAAAATAATACTAAAATGAAAAAATTAGGAAAATTAAATTTGATGAAAGAAAAAATGTTGAGCCATGATGAGTTGGTGAGTTTTAGAGGTGGGTCTGGTGATGGTGAGGGTTGTAATCAAGGGCAAGGAAACCTTTATCATTGCTCATGTGCAGCAAATCAAAGTTTTTTTTTAACAGCAGATAATTTATCGCATGCTAATTTTTGTGCAGTTTATGGATATTGTTCTGGTGGTCCGGCAGATTGTGAATCTGCTTAAGTTGTCGAAAATTTTGGCGATAAAAAAGGTAAACATCATATAAAAATAAAAAAGATGGTTGTAATAAACTGTCTTTTTTATCTATACGCAATCCTGTAAGTTTTGAGGACTATCTTGAAGAGATAATTTTCAGTCCAAGATGATGGGTTTTTATGATGTGTGGAAAATGGAAATCTTGACAAATGGGGATAGAAATGGTCAATTGAATTTGATTTTTTTTAATCCGTTAATGATGATCTGACATTATTTATACTTACCACGATAAATCTAAGCAAGGAGCCAAACGATATTATCGAGGAAGGAGAAAAATCAAAGTATTATTGGAATATTAAAACAAGAAAAAGACATTTATTTAGGAGATTATTATTTATTTCTAAAGGATGAAAAATTTAATAGAAAAGCACAATATGCCCTATTATTGTTTGGATTCAAATTTGAGATCCACCCTTGAAAGTTATATATTCAATACAATAATCTGTACAAAGAAGGAATAGGTAAAATTAATCCTTAGGTTTTTATAAATCAGTATTATGGATAAACAATATATTTAAAATAAATTATTATTTGACTAATTCATTGCAATAAGTCTTTCAATAAAAGATAACCTCATGAAAAAAATCAGCATGCTCATTTTTGCATCAAATATTTTGTGTTTCTCTTGCTCCAATTTTAATAAAGCAGAACAAACAACTACTGAGATAATCGAATTGGCCAAGGCGTTTCATGGTTCAGAAAAGATAAAATTGAGGGATGTGTCCAATCAAATAGAGTATATCCAACTTAGAGCCCCTGAAGAAATTAAAGTAAATGAAGGCTTTCTAAGTGTTTATGCAGATAAAGAGTTTATAATCCTTATTGGCTATAAACAAATGTTTTTATTCGACCGTAAGAGCGGATTATTTATTCGTGAAATTAGCCAATTTGGAAAAGGGCCACATGAATATCGAACTACATTGCATAAAAACGGCTATGACTATTCACGGAAAGTTTTAATAGCTAGACAATGGGACAGGAAAAAATTTATTGAGTACAATGTAAAAGGCGAGGTGATGGCAATTCCTAGTTTCAATTGTCCCGAAATTGGATACTTTATGGGTCAACCTAATCATTTTAAAGATAGTATTTATGTATTGTACTACAGTAAAATGCCAGAGAATAATCATCAAAGATTGAAACTAATTGATACCCAATGTAATATTGTGAAAACATATAATCGTGCGATTACGAGTGAAGACGAATCACGAGCTATAATAGGACTTTCAGTATTTTATAAACATCAAGATGATTTAATATTTTTTGAAGAGTTCTGCGATACGCTCTTCCAGGTTACTAAAGAGAATTTGATACCACGTTTTGTTTTTAGCTTGGGTGAGTTTAAACCCCCATATGAAAAGCAATTCGATTCTGGTTATTTGACCGGGGATGAAAGGAAAAAAGATTTTCATATTAACAATTTATTTGAATCAAAACGGTACCTCTTTATCCGGTTTTCTTTTGATGAATATGAGTTTTGGCAGGGGGTGTATGATAAAAAGGGAAAAATTATTTTGATGCAAGGAGATGAAAAGGGGTTTGACAATAATATCGACAACTTTGCCCCTCTTAAACATGCCACTTCAGTAAACAATGAAAATGAACTCATTGGATTCATCGAAGCCTTTAATGTAGTAGATTGGTTTAAAACTCATCCGGAAATAGCAGCTAAACTTCCTGATCACCTTAAAAAATTTGAGAACATGACAGAAAATGACAGTCCGCTTGTAATGATAATGAAGATGAAAAAATAAGGTTTACTTGGTGCAATGATTACCGCCTGGATTATATGCACTAATCTTTTTCGAAAAACGAATCGTATTGCAATTTCCTGAATAAATTAAGTAGAATATGTTAATATCCAATAATTTACTGTTCTAATAAAAGCTAAAATTGTAGAATTTTAAATGAAAATGTATTCGTCTGTGTAGCAATGATACCCTAAAATTATTCATCCACTATACATTCAGGCCGAATATTTTAAATAATGGGTATCAATAAATAAGTTATGCCAAACTTCCCCCATTACAAACAACTTGATGCGATGGACTGCGGGCCTACCTGCCTGCGGATAATCGCCAA
>CAYREN010000300.1:0-6367 GCA_964423255.1 uncultured Roseivirgaceae bacterium
TTTTAATGAATGAAATAATGAAAAATCGTACCAATAAATTCATGTTGTGGACTTAGAAAAAATAATTTTTTAAATCAAAAAAGACTATGATTAAAAAGGCTGCTTGCTAAGAATGAATTTATATTAATCTAATAAAATTCAAAAATACTTACTATATGTCAATACTTATTGTCTTAACTGAGCTACCATGTATATTGCGATGTACTTAATAAAGTAACAAGCAACTCAATTAATAGGCAAAGTTAAAATAAATATATTGGTTTTATAATTATATTAATTTTTTTTATAATTAAAATAAGTTAACAAAATGTATGATTATTTAGATTTTTTTTTATGGATATGTATTTTGATAATTATTTACACTTACATCGGATACGGCGTTATCCTATTATTACTTGTTAAAATCAGGAGCGTACTTAATAAAAAAGAGATAAATTCTAATTTATACCAGCCCTTCGTCACATTAATAGTTGCAGCTTACAACGAAGAAACATACATAAGAAAAAAGGTTGAAAATTCACTCTCTCTTAATTACCCTAAAAATAAAATCGAATTTGTTTTCGTTACTGATGGCTCTGATGATAAAACGCCACAAATAATTGAAAATTTCCCTGAGATAAAAATAATGCATCAACCGGAAAGGCAGGGAAAAGTAAAGGCTATTGAAAGAGCAATGCATAAGGTCAATAGCGATATTGTAATATTTACCGATGCTAATACGCTATTGAATGGGGATGCTATCAACAATATGGTCAGACATTTTTCCAAAGATATTGTCGGTGTAGTTGCTGGAGAAAAGCGAATTATTGATATTAATAAAGATGAGGCTGCTGGAGCAGGGGAAGGACTTTACTGGAAGTATGAATCAATGTTGAAAAAATGGGATGATGAGTTGTATTCTGTTATGGGGGCAGCAGGAGAACTTTTTGCAATAAGAACTAATTTATATGAACCAATTCCTGCAGATACTTTAATTGAAGATTTCTATTTGTCTTTCAAAATCATTCAGAAAGGATATAAAATTGCTTATGAGCCTGATGCTTACGCCATCGAAGGACCAAGCATTTCTATAAAAGAAGAACTCAAGAGAAAAATAAGAATTGCAGCAGGAGGAATTCAATCTATTGTGCGATTAAAAGAATTACTCAATCCATTTAAATATGGAATTGTAACATTTCAATATTTTTCTCACAGAGTTCTTAGATGGACGTTGGCACCTCTTTCCATACCGATTATTTTTTTATTAAATGCCTTTCTAATTAACAGTCACATTCTATATAAATACTTATTCATTTGCCAGATAGCATTTTATACTTCTGCGCTTTTAGGTTTGTTATTAGAGAAAAGGCATATTCGTATGAAAATTCTTTTTATTCCATATTATTTCTGCATGATGAATTATGCAGTTTTTATTGGGTTTTGGAAATATATACGTGGATCGCAAAAAGTGCTGTGGGAAAAATCTGCAAGGAGAGAAAATAAATGATCAAAGACCATATTTATTCAAAGTGCCTGTAATATTTATAATCGGCAAGTTCCAGCATTTGTTTATCACCACTACTGTTTCCATAAGCATAAATTGAGTTAAATTCATTTAACTTCAAATAGGAATTAATACGATTTACTTTTTCTATTCCAACGCAATTTGCAGTAGCAAATCGGCCAGAAAATTTTTGATTATCAAATTCCATTTGTGTACAAATAAGTTCTATTCCCATGCTATCGGCCCAAGGTTTAAGCCAAATATCTAAAGATGCAGAAATTACTATAATTTTGTTGCCTTGCTTCTTATGCATTCTAATCTCTTTCAAGGCCTTAGGTAGTAAAATTGAAGGGATGATCTTTTCAGTAAATGAAATGCCCAGTTGTTTTAGCTCTAATTCTGATTTTCCTTTAAATAAAAAAGCCAGAACTTTTCTTTTAGCGATTTCACCTTCTTTTTTGATAAAAACATAATAAATTATCCAGGGGGAAAACATGGACATCACAAAGTAGTAGCCTAACTTTCCGGATGCAAATTTTATAAATTCTAATAAAGAATCTTTACTGGTGATAGTCCCATCAAAATCAAAAAGTGCTAAACCTCTACTCATATTGTTTATTTATGTTTAAAAAGTGTTGGATAGTCACCGACAATGAAGCCTCTTGCCTTTTTAATTTCAAAAGGATGCCGCTTATAAATCATGGTAATTTCCGCTAACTAAATTAATTCCAATTATAGATTCATAGTTTTTCCTGTTCGAAAGGATTCATCGGCAGCCAAAACAATCTTTAAGCTGTTAACTGCATCAGCCAAATGATCGGTGAGATTGACGTCTTCTCTTATGCAATTAAGAAAATATTCTTGCTCGAGATCGCAAAGTTCCTGATGATCTGGTTCATTTTCGGTATTGATGATTTCATCAGGTTTAGTAAATTCATCGTTTTTATCCTTTTCTGAATAGTGGATTTTTAATCTATTTGTTTTTGTATGCGAATCAATATCATCAGATCCTGCCTTTGATCCCTGCTCTGCATCCATAATGTTTACACATCCTAAGGGACCGATCACATCTTTAACAAAAAATGCCACCTCACTCATCATGGGTCCCCAACCTGCTTCGTACCATCCTACTGAGCCATCTTCAAATCTCACCTGGAGTTGCCCGTAGTTGTACATATCCTTATCAATCTCATCGGTTAGCCTCGCACCAATCGTGCTAACAGAAATAGGTTTCGACCTGGTCATTTGACACATAGTATCAACATAATGAACCCCACAATCAACAATTGGTGACATGCTTTCCATTATTCCTCTAAGCGTTTTCCATGATTTCCCACTACTTTGCTGATTGAGGTTCATGCGCATCACAAGAGGTTTTCCCAGTCCCTGGGCTATTTCGATAAATTTTTTCCACGAAGGATGAACACGCAAAATGTATCCTAAAACCAATTTTCTATTGTGCTTTTTAGCTGCTTCAACCATAGATAGGGCATCTTTGATATTTGGTGCTAAAGGTTTTTCGCAAAAAACATGAGCACCTGCTTCAATAGCTTTTATGGTTAATTCAGCATGTGTTCCTGGATAGGTACACACAGCGACTGCATCTGGTTTTTTCGCATGTAGGGCAGTATCCAAATTATCGAACTGGTCGATTCCTCCTAACTCTTCAGAAAGTCTGTTTCTTCTTTTTGGAGTTAGGGCAACCAAACCAACTAATTTAAATCCATCCATTTTGTGATAGGCCCTTGCGTGGGAAGATCCCATATTTCCACAACCTACTACAATTACACTTATATTGTTTTTCATATTTTATGTTTTTTATTTTCACGTTATCCACCCGAGTGTAAAAAAACACTGGAGATTAATCGGTCAAATCATGTTAATTTGATTAACACTATTGATTTTTTTGCAATTTAGACTATTCAAACTTTTTTACAAGTTGTGAAAGCATTTCTATATTAGCGGCGGGTACTTTGGGGGCAATCGAGCAAGCCGTACTCAAAATAAACCCAGGATAATTTCTTGCAATTTCTAATCGCTCATTTACATCCTTCTCAATTATTTTAGCATTTCCATTTAGCAAGGTATGTACCGAATCAATATTTCCTTTGATAAATATTTTGTCCCCAATTTGATCTAAAGCACTTGCAAGATCTACGTTTCCCATTGGTGGGGGATCGAGACATTCCAAACCCAATATTCCAGATTCGGACATAATCTCCAAACGGTCACCAATATTTCCACATGTATGCAGGTAAACTGATTTCCCTTTTGATTTTATAGCATTTGCAATTTGCGCAATGTAGGGGAACTCAAACTCACGATATTGTTCAGGCGATATAAAACCCATTCCTGCAAATGGAGAAGATATTTTTATGGCATCTACGTTATTAATTTCGGCCATATTTTCAGCCATTCTTACTACTCCCTTTGTGAATTTTTCAAGTATTGACTTTATTTTTTCGGGTTGCAGGATTAAAGCGAGTAATGCTTCTTCATAACCAATATAATCTAGTAAATAATCGAAGGGCGATGTTACTTCCCCATGTATGGAATATGAATCGCCAAGCTTTTGTTCCAGGATTTTGAAAATTTGAAATGGATCGTTGTTGTCAATGAAGGCATAGCAATTTTTTGAAGATGGAATATAATCCAATGTTTCTGGGATATCATTTACACTTAAAGTTTCAATATCCTTTTTTCTGGATTTGTTAAATTTTCCAACGTGTAGATCATCATCGACATAAATTTCTTGCCTGTCGTCATATGTTGCCACTTCAAGGCCATCAATTATTTCAATTTTATTTATTCTTTCTTTCCAATTATTATAATGTCCATGAATGGAAACGAGGATGCCATCAAAATGAAATCGCTCTCTCAAAATCATCAGGCCTTTGGCATATTTCTCTGCATCTAACCAGAATTCCATTGGTGAAATGCCAGAGCCTTTCAGTTGTTGATTTATAAATCCGATACTGAATTGACACATTACCGGAACCCTATCAGGTTTTTGCAAATTCATAGCAGCCAATACACGTTCTCTTGAGGTCATATTTTTGTATTTAAAAAGTACTACTTCACGTATAAAAAATTCATTGAACAATGTTAATAATAAATTAAAAGTAAAATATTTTTACCTTAACATTTATTTATCAATCAAAATTATTACTTCTTTTAAGGACTAATTTGATATTATGAAATGAATTTAGTACAACTACAATATTTGATTTTTAATAAAGACCATTTCCCATTAATCTCAATTAAACAGGATGATTCGAACAATAGTAATTTTTGCTTTTTTATTCATAATCTATTCAGAAGGCCTGACGCAAATACTCAAAATCAGTGAAGACAAAAGACATATCCAATATGAAGATGGTAAGCCTTTTTTTTGGTTGGGAGATACTGCATGGGAACTATTTCATAGATTGACCCGGGAAGAGGCAGATCTCTATCTAGAGAATAGAGCAAAAAAAGGGTTTAATGTAATTCAGGCCGTTGTGTTGGCAGAGTTGAATGGTCTTCAAGAACCCAATGCTTACGGAGAAACTCCCTTTGAAGGACTTGATCCCTCAAAGCCCAATGAAGCCTATTTTCAGCATGTTGATTATATTATAAATAAAGCTAACGAGCTAGGTATGTATGTGGGATTGTTACCAACTTGGGGTGACAAGTTTAATAGATTATGGGGAATAGGGCCGGTGGTCTTCAATGCAAAAAATTCTTATTTGTATGGAAAATATTTAGGTAAAAGGTATAAAAATAATAATGTAATCTGGATACTTGGTGGTGATCGAAATCCTACCGGAGACGGTCATTTGAAAATTATTAGATCCATGGCGGCGGGGATTAAAGCAGAAGTCAAGAAAACGCAATTATTCACTTATCATCCAATGGGTGGTAGCAATTCTGCCATGTGGTTTCACAACGAAGATTGGTTAGACTTTAATATGTTTCAATCGGGACATGGCCAACTCAACAATCAAAACTATAAAATTACATCTCATATCTATAATATTGAAAATACCAAACCGGTGCTTGATGGAGAGCCTTGTTATGAAGATCACCCAATAAATTGGAATACTGCAAATGGTTGGTTCGACGAGTTTGAAAGCAGAAGATCGGGATACTGGTCAATGCTGGCAGGGGCATGTGGTCACACCTATGGCAATCATAATATTTGGCAAATGTGGGAGGAAGGTAGGAAGCCTGTTTCTAATGCAAGGACACCGTGGAAAGAAGCATTGGATTATCCGGGAGCAGAACAGGCTGGACATATGAAGGTTTTCTTTAAATCATTGGAATGGCAAAAACTCTTACCATCTCAAGATGCAATAGTATCTGGCCCCGATGCAGCCGGAAAAGATATTGTTGCTGCTGTGGCTAATGACAGTTCATTTTTTGTAGCATATACGCCATATGGAAATGAGATGACAATTGATTTGTCTCGCTTGAAATCGGATACTATTATTGCACAATGGTATAATCCAAGAAGCAATGACTATCTCGATCAAGGTGAGATTAATAAAAGCTCAAAGGTTTCATTTGATCCACCCGATAATCCAGAGAGAGGTAACGATTGGGTGCTACTTTTGAAAATCGATAATTAGAATTTTCCATTCTTTTTTAAAATTTATTCAACAATTAATATCTATTAATGAAGCTGAAATTTATTATTAACTATCATACAGCCTGGGGGCAGAATTTGTACTTGAGCGGATCTAGTCAAAAACTGGGCAATGAAAACTACACTAATGCCTTACCCATGATTTACACACACGATGGAAATTGGGAAGTAAATGTTGAAATTGACACAAAAAAGATAAAACAAATAACATACAAATATCTGATTAAGAATGGATCAGAGGACAACATCCTTTGGGA
>CAYREN010000301.1:0-6366 GCA_964423255.1 uncultured Roseivirgaceae bacterium
CCTCAAAAGATAAAGAATGATCTCCCAAACCCTTTAAATATGCAATTTCCATGGCATCAATATATTCAGGTTTCAAACCGGGGTTTCCCTGTCGAACGTTAAATGCATCAGTCCAGGTAATAAAAGGTTCCAAATAATAGGATCTGGGTCTTTCGATTCTTCGAGAGTAGCTTGCCATCAACTGTTGTTCTGCTGGCAATTTGTATGAGGTATGGAACGATGGAAAATAATCAAATCTGTCAATTATAAATTTATCCTCTATGACGTCGGAATTTATAATCCTATAGGTGTATTCACCTCGCAGACCAAATTGGTAACCAAAATTTCCTTTTTCACCCCCAAATATGGAATAGAGAGCGTGAATATCCCTGCTGTATTCTGTGTCATTACTATATTCTGGTTGAAGTTCATAATCCCCTGAGTCAGGATTGTACCAATACAATTCAGTTTTGTCCTGACTTCTTCCTAACCTGCTTTGATATCCAGCTTCAAATTTATTTTTCAATCCCACTGGAAGAGTATAATCCAGATTCATCTGCAATACAGCTCCAGGGCCAACTTCGGTATTTAGCTGACCACTGGTAATTTCGCCGGCAGTATTAAGTAGCTGATTGGTAGATGACTCTACACCATCCCGAGATCGATACTGAACTTGTGCAATTAGATTGTGACCTTTTCCTGTAAAATCATGTTGAAATGAGCCATTCATAGAATAAAAATTTCCCCCTCTTCTACTATATCTATTGCTTGTATATTCATTGAGCGTGCCCCCTGGATTTTGACCTTCTTCATAATCCTGGTTGGCAATTCTTTGATACTTGCTGTATCCGTAATTAAATTCAAAATTGAAAAAATCATTTTTTGTTATGCTATAACCTAATCCTCCTCTAAGCACCCAAAAATACCGTTTTCTATTTTCATCCCCTTCCGAACGCGTAAAGAATGTGGTGTCATTATTGTTGGTGATTCTCTCATTGATTTCATAACCAGGTCTTTCGCTATTGTTTAAATCACCTCCAAAAAATACACTCCATTTCTTTTTTGTATAGTTTACTAAAAATCCAGAACCATAGCGATTGTAATTACCCAGATTAAGATTTGCTGTTCCGGAAAGACCTTTAAGCTTATTTTTTTTCGTATTTATATTAATTATTCCAGCAGTACCATCTGGATTGTACTTGGCTGAGGGATTGGTGATGATCTCAATATTTTCTATTGTATTTGCAGGAATTTGCTGTAAGGCTTCTGAAGATTCCAAAACAGTTGGACGGCCATCAATCAAAACCATAAATCCAGTGCTCCCCCGCAATGCGACATTGCCTTCTATGTCGACAGTTATGGAAGGGAGATTTTCTAATATATCTACTGCCGATCCGGAAGCTGCTGTCAATTGCTGACTTACATTGATAACTTTTCGGTCAATCTTATATTCTACTGACAATTCATCAGCTACAATTTCTACTTCGTTCAGTTGTGCCGCTGATCTTGGCAACTTTATTTTACCCAAATCAATATTGGTCTTACCGCCATCAATTTGAATATCATCCAGCACTATTTTTTCATACCCAATGAATGAAAATTCAACATAATATGAACCCTTTTCAAGACCTTCAATATTAAAATTACCATCCTTATCAGTAATTGTTCCATTTATCAAGGTTTTGTCTTTTATAATAAAAACAGCTACCGAAACATATTCCAACGGTTGGTTGGTTTCATTGTCAAAAATATTCCCGGCGATATTCCCCGATACATTTTCTGCCATAGCGAAAATAGAGGAAGAGAGAAGGTAGAAAAAGGTTAAAATGATTTGCTTCATGATGTCATTAATTTCACAACAAAAGAAACAATCAATTTTGAATTGATTTGGTATGAATTCTGAAGGAAATCTGATTTAGCAAAATAGGTAACAAATATTGTTATTGCTGAGATTTATAAATCATGGAATTAGTTGAATCTTCAGATTATCTTCAAATTGCCATATTAATTTTGATTTGTATTATATGTAGTTGTTAATTTAATAATAAATATTGAGGGTTATTAAATCGTGAAATTACTGATTGTAGAAGATAATATTGAACTATCAAATAACATGAAAACCTATCTTGCAAAAGAGGGGAGCATATGTGAAACTGCATTTTCCTACGATCAGGCAATTGATAAAATCCTATCGTATCATTACGATATTATAATACTAGATTTAATGCTTCCTGATGGAAATGGGCTTGATGTCCTGCGGGCCTTAAAAGATGAATCTTTAGAGGCTGGTGTTTTGATTGCTTCTGCTAAAAATTCTCTCGACGACAAGCTGGAAGGCCTTAATCTGGGCGCAGATGATTATATCACAAAACCATTTCATCTTTCCGAATTAAATGCAAGAGTTAAGGCAATTTACAGACGAAAAAATTTCAACAATAATAAATTTATTGAATTTAACGAAATCAAAATTGATACTGATGCATGCGAAGTTTTTGTATTAAAGAAACAAATTGATCTCACCAAAAAGGAATATGAATTACTGGTATATTTTATATCTAACCAAAATCGCGTGGTAACAAAGCAATCGATAGCAGAGCATCTCTGGGGTGATCAGGTAGATTTTTATGATTCATTTGACTTTGTTTATCAACATATAAAAAACCTTCGAAAGAAAATTATTGCAGTTGGAGGAGGAGATTACATCAATACAATTTATGGAATGGGTTATAAATTCAAAACCTTGCCTAAATGAGATTATTGCTAAAAGTAACTCTTTATTATCTCGCTATCGCGCTTGTCGTTTTTGGAATTGGAGGAATAATGACCTACAATATTTTTCAAAAACAGATTCAACGTGAAACAGACAGATATTTGATATCAAGATTGAAGGGTCTTCAAAATTCTTTAATAAATGGCGAATCACCTACAGCATTTATTTCAAAAAATGTAAGTATAAAAGAAGTAAATAGTACAGTAGAAGAAATGAAACATTCATTTAAAGATACTTTAGCAAATCATCCAAACCCACATATTGACAGGTTAGAACAACATAGAAAACTCAGTGCAGTTAGAAAAATTAAAGATAAAACTTATAAAATTGAAATATTTGATGTTATTGTAGAATCAGACGATATCTATTCCGGTGTATTTAAATCTCAAACACGTCTCTTCATCATATTAGGTGCAGTACTGGTAATATTTAGTTTTTTAGTCTCATCCTGGCTTTTTAGACCTTTTAATGTCACACTACAGGCAATTAAAAATTTTAGAATTAATGACCCTAATGAACCTGAACTGGGAAAAACCAACACTAAAGAATTTAATGAGCTGAACCAGATTCTTGCCAGGATGATACAGAAAAGTAAAATTGATTATAGCAGTCTAAAAGAATTTTCTGAAAACGCTTCACATGAAATACAAACTCCACTTGCTGTTGCCAAAGGAAAAATTGAACTATTGATGCAGTCCAAAACACTTGATGAAGAACAATTGCATTTGATCAACTCAACATATGAGGCCATTAATCATTTGTCGAAAATGAGTAGATCTCTGAGCTTGCTCACGAAAATTGATAATAATGAGTTTACTAATTTCCAGAAGATAAACCTCTCCGAAAAAATTAACAATTCTATTTTCGATTTTCAGGAATTGTTAGAGCTGAAAAATATAAGTATAAAAAATGAGGTGGAAAAAGATGTGATTGTACAAAGTGACCCAGTACTGATTCAGATGTTGATAACAAATCTTTTTCAAAATTCGATCAGACATAATATTGCAGAAGGGCATATTTTTATAAAACTTACCAAAGATTATTTGGAAATTTCAAACTCCGGTAAGTCACTGACGATACCAACAAATTTTCTTTTCAAGAGGTTCAAGAAAGATAATCAAAGTAGTGGGACGATAGGTTTAGGTCTGGCTATTGTAAAAAAAATATGTGATGTCAATAATTTTGACATTAAATACGACCACGAAAATGGAGAACATAGCTTAAAGGTGGTTTTTGAAAAGAATATTTAATTACTTTACTAAGTAAATAATTCAATATATAAATTATGAAATCGATATTATTATTCATCATTATAGTTCTCGGTGGAGCTATCTATGGTAACAGTGAATTGAAGGCAGAGAATACCCTTGATAAAACTCTATCACCTTCCAGAGAATTCTACCAGCTTAAAATCTATTCTGTAAAGACAGATGAGCAGGAGCACGCCGTAGATAAATATTTAAAAGATGCTTTTTTGCCAGGACTAAAAAAAATTGGAATTGGTAAGATTGGCGTGTTCAAGGCCAAACAAACAGAAATAGACACCCTAAAAAAGATTTATATATTAATTCCATTCACTTCGCAGGAGCAACTCTTGAATTACGAAGAGGAATTGTTAAATAATAAATCTTTCAAAAAAGCTGGTGGTGATTACCTCAATGCTTCGTATGAAAAAATACCCTATGGTCGAATAGAATCCATTATCTTAAAAGCATTTGAAGATATGCCAATAATGATTTCACCAAAATTTGATACTCCTAGAGCGAATCGGGTATATGAATTGAGAAGTTATGAATCACCGACCGAAAGTTATTTTAGTAATAAGGTTGAGATGTTCAATGCAGGTGGAGAAGTCAAACTTTTTGACAAGCTGGAATTCAATGCTGTATTTTATGGCGAAGTAATTTCTGGACCTAATATGCCAAATCTCATGTACATGACTACATTCTCAGATCAAGAGAGCCGTGATGCACATTGGGATTCCTTTCGTGAAGCTCCTGAATGGGAAAAATTGAAATCCTTATCCAAATACCAGCATAATGTTTCTCATATAGATATTTTATTCCTTTATCCCACAGAATATTCTGATTATTGATTTTCATAAAATTTGGGTATAAAAAAAGTCTGTAGATGATTTAAAGCTATTTTTCGATGCATATAATCCTATCTGCCTGTCGGTTTCATCTGTACCATCAAAGTAGTATATGTCGTGGAATTACATTCGGGATTTTATTTTTCTCAAGTATTTTTTGAAAACAATACTTTAAATATTGTGAGACATCTTGACTTGCTGCTCTTATTTGTTCTATAAGATCAGAATTAGATATATTAACTATATCCTCGAAGTCATGGCTTGCATATTAATTATTAATCCCTCGATAAAATTAAGCTATAATCGCAAAAATGTAGCCCCATGAAATGACTATGTCGCTTTTTACACTATGACAAACAGAATGTTATAAAACTAAAAATGCAAGTTGGTTTAAATAATTTATAATAATTTTCCTCAAAACTGTCAGGATAATCAAAAAACGCTGTCTAATTAAATAGAGAATCCAAATAATAATTCACAACCGAGATTTCAGAATGAATTGTCAATTTTATAATTGTAAAGCATATGAAAAAGCTCATCGGAATTATTATCATTATTATTTTCCCAATGCTGTCCAAGGCTACCAATGGAATCAAAAGTGAATTTCAGATTAAAACCGACAATGACTTTTTTGTACCATTCGGAAATACAGATAAATACTATACTTTCGGTCAGAAATTCTTTTTTAGGAGAAGAATTGAAAACAGAAACAGACTGTTTATCGGTTTAGACAGGCTATTTAAAGCTGAGGGGAGCTCAAAAATTATAGAGTTTGAATTGGGTCAGGAGGCATATACGCCTAGTAATTTCAGTAATAATGACTTTAGTCAATATGACAGACCATTTGCCGGTTGGCTATATTTTGGTTCTTATATCAGCACCATCACCGATAAAAAGATAATAAAAATAGGTGTTGAGATAGGAGTTGTTGGCCCCTCATCTTTTGCAGGAAAAGTTCAGAATTATATTCACGAAAAGATAAGCAATAAAGTACTGCAAGGTTGGATGTATCAGGTTCAAGACAGAGTCGGAATCAACGTCAAAGCAGCATATTACAAACCGGTTTTTAGCAGAAAATATGTAGATTTTACTTTTGAAAATAATCTCTCTATTGGTTCGGAAGAAGTCTTTTACCAGGGAGGGGGAAAAATTAGGATAGGAAGGTTCAATCCAATTTCAAGTTCGATAGCGTATAATACATCAATATCTGGTAAAAAATTTGAACCTGAATTTTTTATAGATTTTTCATCGAATGTGAAATTGGTAGCTTATAATGCTACACTTCAACAATCGGAAGGTTCAAACATTTTATACTTAAATAAAGAGGTAAATAATCTTCTGACTGTTTATTCCGTTAGTATTAATTACAACTCACGCCATTTTGGGGCTAATTATTCTTATCATGTTAGAGGCGGAGATTTAATCTCCCTTGGTCCTCACCGTTATGGATCTATCAATTTATTTTTTAGATGTTAAAGACAAAAATACTTATAAAATCATATCGGATGTAGTGCCTCAATGTTTT
>CAYREN010000302.1:0-6350 GCA_964423255.1 uncultured Roseivirgaceae bacterium
TCACCTAGTATTTCTTCAGTTTCTGAAAACCAATGAATTTTAATATTTGAAAGACTCTTGACGCGTTTGGCCATGATTTTGGATGCTCTAAATACATCCCTTCGTACGATCATGTGAACAGTTTTGCAAATCTTTGACAGATAACTTGCTTCTTCGCAAGCAGTATCACCTCCACCAACAACTGCAACTTCTTGACCTTTAAAGAAAAACCCATCACAAACTGCACATGCAGATACACCCTTGCTATTTAACCTTTCTTCAGATGGCAAACCTATCCATTTTGCAGAAGCACCCGTTGAAATAATTATTGACTTTGCTTTTAGGGTTTCCTCTTCATCGGTAGTAACTTCAAAAGGATACTTTTTAAAATCAACAGCTGTAATTACTCCATATCTTGCATCTGTTTCAAACCTTTCAGCTTGTGCCTGAAAATCCATCATCATTTGTGGCCCATTAACCCCTTCTGGGTAACCTGGATAATTTTCAACATCATTCGTAATTGTCAACTGGCCACCTGGTTGTGGCCCCTGATAAAGAATTGGCTTTAATCCTGCACGCGCAGCATATATTGCTGCTGTGTACCCTGCCGGACCTGAACCTATTATCAAAACATTTGCTACATTTTCCATTTTTAAAAAAAATTAATTGTTAAAATTTTATAATATATGTCTTTGACATAAAAACTGACTTTTAATTTACAAATGAACCAATAAACTGAGAAATGGTTTAAATATTAAATAAAATGTGGAGTATGCTACTCTCAGTTAAATATTTACAAGGCTAAACAGTTCATTAAAAATTAAAAAACCTGCGTAAAGCAGGTTTCTGTTTTATTTTGAGACTATTGAAGTCAGTTTTACTACATCAAAAGATTATAAAATAAATCCTAAAAACCTTAAAGTTATCTTTCCGGTCTTGGCAAAAGCACTTTTCTTGAAAGTCTGAATTTGCCTGTTTTTCTATCAGTACCGATCAATTTTACTTTAATATCCTCTCCTACTTCAAGCACTCCATCCATATTTTCTAATCGTTCCCATTTGATTTCAGAAATATGAAGCAGTCCTTCCTTTCCAGGCATAAACTCAATAAAAGCACCAAAGCTAGTAATTGCCTTTACTTTACCATCATAAACTTCATCCACTTCGGGAACAGCAACAATTCCTTTCACCCACTTTTCTGCGGCTTTTACAGATTCTTCATCTGCTGCATATATACTCACTACTCCTGCATCTTCTACTTCTTCCAAAACAATAGTAGTGCTTGTCTCTTTTTGTATTTCCTGTATTACCTTTCCACCAGGTCCGATTACGGCTCCAATATATTCTTTATCAATTTTAAAGCTTATCAATCGAGGTGCGTTTGGCTTATGATTTTCTCGAGGCTTGTCAAGTGTTTTCTTAATTTCTTCAAGGATATGTAATCTGCCTACTTTAGCCTGGGCAAGCGCTTTCCCCAAAACTTCATATGATAGACCATCAATTTTGATATCCATTTGACATGCTGTAATACCTTCAGCTGTACCGGTAACTTTAAAGTCCATATCTCCCAAATGATCTTCATCTCCAAGAATATCTGATAGAATGGCATATTTTCCGGTTTCAGGATCAGAGATCATACCCATTGCAATCCCTGTCACTGGTGATTTGATCTTTATTCCAGCATCCATCAAAGCAAGCGATCCGGCACAAACAGTTGCCATTGAAGACGAACCATTTGATTCTAATATATCAGAAACAACACGAACAGTATATGGATTATCTTCTACAGCCGGAAGCACTTTTTTCAAGGCGCGATGAGCCAAATTTCCATGCCCAATTTCTCGTCTTCCAGGCCCTCTATTTGGCCGGGCTTCACCAGTTGAGAATGCTGGGAAATTATAATGTAGAATAAATTTATTGCTACCGGTAACCATGGGTCGGTCAATCATTTGCTCATCGAGTTTGGTACCCAAAGTAACTGAAGTCAATGATTGTGTCTCCCCCCTGGTAAATATTGCTGATCCATGCGCAGAAGGTAAATAATCTACCTCACTCCATATAGGTCGAATTTCATCCATATCTCGCCCATCAAGTCTCACATTTTCATCTAATACAAGATTTCTGGCTGCTTTCTTTTCCACGTCATGAAAATATTTGCTTATTAGAAATGAGTCCTTTTCATGATCTTCAGGTAAGCTTTCTATATAGCTTTCCTTAACTTTGTCAAAAGCTTCTTTTCTTTCCTTTTTATTTGTTATTATTTGCTTTGTTACATCATAGACCTGCCCATATAACTTCTCATTTATATCAGCTCTGAGTTCTTCATCGTTTGTTTCATGACTGTAAGTACGCTTTACAGTTTTGCCTACTTCCTCAGTCATTTCAATTTGAACTTTACATTGATCTTTTATAGCATCATGTGCAACTTTTAAGGCCTCAAGCAAATCATCTTCCGATGCCTCATCCATCTCACCTTCAACCATCATGATGTTATCGATACTGGCGGCAACAATTATTTCAAGATCTGCTTTATTAATTTCTTCTACGCCTGGATTTACAATAAATTTACCATCCAGTTTAATAACCCTCACTTCTGAGATCGGGCCACCAAAAGGAATATCTGATACCGCCAAAGCCGAAGATGCTGCCAAGGCAGCCAATGCATCTGGCTGAGCACTTGGATCAGCAGAAATTAATTGGATAAATACCTGAGTTTCAGCATGGTAATCATCTGGGAAAAGTGGCCTTAATGCTCTATCTACAAGACGACATACAAGTATTTCGGAATCTCCCAGCCTTCCTTCTCTTTTTAGAAATCCTCCGGGAATGCGACCTGCTGACGCAAATTTTTCTTGATAATCTACAGAAAGAGGCAAAAAATCTACTCCTTCTCTAGCTTCAATATTGGAAACAACGGTAGCTAAAATCATGGTATCACCCATTCTTACTACAACGGAACCATCAGCTTGTTTAGCCAGTTTACCTGTTTCAATGGTAATTTCGCGTCCATCATTTAATTTGATAGACTTTTTTACAATGTTTAATGACATATAATTATTGGTATAATATCTAAGTTTGATAAAGTGATTTAAGAAACGAAAATGAATAAAAGAGGGAATCCAAAACAGAATTCCCTCATTAAACTTATTTTCTGATCTTTAATTCTATGATTATTGATCGATAACGTTCTATATCCATACGACTTAGAAAGTCCAGCAACCTTCTTCTTTTTCCAACTAATTTCAAAAGTCCTAATCTAGTAGAATGATCCTTTTTATTAAGTTTTAAATGCTCTGTAAGGTGGTTAATTCTATATGTAAAAAGAGCAACCTGGGCTTCGGGAGACCCGGTATCATCTTTTGACTTTAACCGACCATGCTTTTCAAAAAGTTCTTGTTTTTTTTCTTTTGTTAAATACATGTTAGCTAATTAATTATCTTTAAATTTTTAAAATCCTGCAAAGATATACGTAATAAATTTCAATTCAAACTATTTATTCTTATTGAAATTAGTGCGAAGGGATATTAAATATGTCCTAATTTTTATAATGACAATATTGTAAAAATCAGTTTCGAAAAGTCTTGCATCATTTTTAGCCTGCTTCATAAAAAACATCCCAACTGGAAATAAAATGATATTGGCCATCCATGCAGCTAATAATGGCCCCATCACATCTGTTCTAGTCCATTTCTCACACATCATGGAGATAACATAAAACAATATAAAAAACGACAGTGAAATTAATACCGGCAGGCCAAGACCACCACGTTTAATTATTGCCCCCAAAGGTGCTCCTATAAAAAACATGATTAATATTGTCGCTGCCAAAGAAAATTTCTTATACCTTTCAAGTTGAAATTTGTTTAATTCTGTCCTCAATTTGTCCAATTGAATATTTCTGTTCATCATATTGTTTTTTACATAGCGAACATGTGTAAGCGACTTATTAAATGCTCTTTTTACACTATTTTTAGTATTCAGAATACTATCGATGATTACAATATTTTCTTCAAAAGTCGGCTTTTTAATAACACTATCTTCTTCGTTCAAAGTGGCAACGTTCAAGGAATCATTTTCTTCAAAATCAAATTTCCTATTTTCAATATTTTTTTTTCTGCTGAAATATTTTGATATAGATTTTTTATCTATCTCACTACTTTTCGGCTTAATTACGTTTTTATTAAATTCCTTTAAGTTCGATTTGATTTGATAAGAATCTACTGGTTTTTTCACAACAGCCAAATCATTAGATTTATTATTGGACATGCCCTTGGTAATAATTTTTTTTGTCTCTATATCTATTTCTAACTCTGCACTATCAATATTCATGTTTTCGTCTTCAAGGCCCTCTATTCTCAGCTCCAGTGCTCGTTTTTTTAATTCTCTTTTATTTGATTGTTCTTTGTAATAACTTACTATGTCTTGCAAGTGATACTCAAAAAATTTAAAACTATGCTCTTTTACTTCTTCAGTTTTATCTGCAAACGCAATTTGCATGGAATCAACATCAACTTTTAGTTGCTCAGCATTTTTCATCAATCGGTTGCTTGAAAAAAGCTCCTCCTTCGTTCTCTTCAAATCAAATGATGAAAGGCTAAAAACAATCTTTTGGGATTCAAATTTATTTCTAACCAAAGGTTCAGGTTGCTGTTGAGCAAGATAATTTTTACGAGAGCCTTTTTCCCAACTATACGTATTCCCATGAAATAACTCCAAAACTAGATAACGATCACTTAATATATTATACATCAAACCTGAATCGGCCAATATTATATTTCTATTACCTTGCCCTTTGGTGTGATCATAAATTATAAGTTTTTTTAATGATTTACCATCTGAAAGTTTTTCTCCTACCTTAATGCTATATCCTTCAATGCCGTTATAAAATGCCCCTTCCTTAAGTTCCATAGAAGGTTTCATTTGTTTTACATCATATAATAGGCTAAAGGCTTTAAGGTTTGCCTTGGGTACAATATAGTTGTTGGAATAATATGCTGCACCAGTTAATAATATGGTGAATACAAATATTGGAATCATGACCCTTATCAACGAAATTCCTGCACTTTTTAGGGCAGTGATTTCAAAATGCTCACCCAGGTTTCCAAAAGTCATCAATGAAGAGAGCAAAATAGCCAATGGAAACGCATTTGGCGTCATGAATATGCTGAAGTAAAAAATCAATCGAATGATGACAGATGTGTCTAAATCCTTACCAACAATCTCATCCAAATATTTTAACATGAATTGAGATAGCAGTATAAAAATCACTACAAAAAAGGTCAGAAAAAATGGCCCCAGAAATGAGCCAATGATTAGCTTGTCAATTTTTTTCATTTACTATTTCCTCTGCACTATCAACTTAACGACTACACTAGTTATTGTTCTAATAAAGAGGTATATTTTTTAGCCTCCTACAGTTTCCTTTAATGTGTGAAATAAACCTTCCCAAACTTCTGCTTGCTCTTCTTTATCATCAAAATCAGAGTATTCCTGTACCCTAATAAATGTTGTTTGGGTCATCTCATTTAAGTCAATCTTAAACTCCACCCAATCAGGATCTTCTAGTTCTGATTTATCGGAATTTAAAAAAACAAATTTAGTAAATGAATTGGTTCTATGACTTACCATTTTTGCTTTATGATCCTCTCCTTCCCAAATAAAATTGAATATATTATCTTCATCAACATTTACGTCATCAGCAAACCACTGTGCCAATCCACTAGCAGTCGTAAAATAAGAATAAAGCATTTTTTTCGAGGCATTTATCTCATATTCAAAGGCAAATTTAGTCTTCTCCATAGCATTGTTTTTTAATGATTTCAATATAGAATAATTATATTTAGATACAAAATTCTTTTCATCAATGAATTTGCCTTTTGATATGATCTTTGTATGTTTGCACTCCTAAAAAATGGCGAGGTAGCTCAGTTGGTTAGAGCGCAGGATTCATAACCCTGAGGTCACGGGTTCAACTCCCGTCCTCGCTACTTTTCCATCTCAATTTATGCGAATATATTAATTCAGAATATTATTACAATCAATATTATATTTAGATAACCTTTTTCCAAGATTCACTTCTATTATTTTTTATTTCAACAATTTTAAAAATTACCCATAATTCTTCCAATTTTTCCTCCATTGAGTTGAGTAAAACATTTATCTCAAAATCAAGTTGGCTTTTAAAAAGTCATTTTATGAATTTCTTTATTATCAATATTTTTGATTGAATAGGTCAGTGTAGGATCTTCCGTTTAAGTATTAAACTCCAGTGTCCCAAATGAGCATTTATTATTGTTACTAAAGAGGCTTCCATCCACGATTTACTTTATTCCAGGTAAATTGAAATTCAGTTACCCTCAACATTTCACGTAA
>CAYREN010000303.1:0-6350 GCA_964423255.1 uncultured Roseivirgaceae bacterium
AACCGCCGACCTACTGATTACAAGTCAGTTGCTCTACCAGCTGAGCTAAGGAGGCATTATATTACTATTCAAATCTTCTTTAGCTCATCTGGTGCTTGCCCTTCAGGCTGGCTCTTCTCTAAAATCATAAATAATATGATTTCTTTACGATCGGCCCTCAACTGAGCTAAGGAGGTTTCTAAAATCGAGTGCAAATCTAATTGTCAAATTTAATATTCAAAAGATTTATCGCTAAAATCTTCAATGCACCTTTTAAATATTACCAATTACTTTTAATTGATCTTTTAGTAAGTTCAATTGAGTAATTGCGTTATCGATTTTTAATTGGTATTCTTCTTTAAGTTTATCTGCATTTTTTGACGAAGCGAAGAAATCAATGTTGTTTGCCCAAAGACTGATATCACTCTCAAGATTGGAAATTTGCCTTCTTAAAGCTCCTTCTTTCTTTTGAATTAGCTTTTCTGCACCAGGACTATTACTTGTCTTATTGAATTGTGCAGAAAAACGCAATTTGTTTTTTTCTGATTCTGATATATCAATATTTTCAGTTACTCTGTTTATCAAGTTTAGGTATTTTTCCTGAATGAATTTCATACTTGATTTTGGCACAAAACCAATTTCAACCCATTCGACTTCAATATTTTTTATGCGATCAATTTCAATTTTTTCTGCATTTATCATCGACTCTATTTCATCACACAATATTTGCTTCTTTTTTAAGTTTTCTTCATAATCTTTATCAACAGTTCCACTATTTTCTCTTCTTCTGTCAAAGAAATAATCACAAGCTTTTTTAAATTTAAAAAATATCTCATTCCTAAACTTTTCTGAAACAGGTCCAATTTCTTTCCATTGTCTCTGAAGTTGCTTAAACTCTTCTGAGGTCTTTTTAAAATCTTCGCTCTCCTTTAATGCCTCTGCTTTATTTACCAATTGTTGCTTCAGCACTAAATTTTCTTTTCTCCATTCTTCCAATTTTTTAAAAAATTGTCCCTTTTTATTAAAAAATGATTTAAAGGAAACCCAAAATTGCTTATTGATAATTTTGGCTTTTTCCTTAGACATACTCCCGATCGCCTCCCACTCCTTTTGAATTGATAATATTTCTTTAGTCTTAGTATTCCAATCAGATATTTTATCTGAAGAAAACTCTGTAAATGGAATCACCTTTTCTATTAATACCTCCTTGGCAATCTCATTAATCTTATGTTCATCTTTTAGTTTTTCATAAAATGCCTTCCTTTTCAAATAGATTTTATCGGATGCAGATTTAAATCGTTCCCATATTACTTCCTGCTCAACCTTGGGAACAGGACCAATATGTTTGAACTCTTCATGAAGTTCATTAAGGTGCTTTATTGCCTCTCTGATATTTTCTTCTTCAGATAAACTTTCAGCTTTTTTACATAATTCAATTTTCAGGTTATAATTTTTCTTTCGATCAAGTTCCTTAAGCTCAAAATAAATACTCCGTTGGTCATAATATCGATCAAGGAGTGCATTATAATTTGCCCATAAACTTTTTCCCTGCGAATAAGAAATTACGCCAACATCTTTCCATTCGCTTTGAAGATCTTTAATTATTTTAATACTTGATCCGGTCTCCTCTGAGTCAACTAATACACGGAGTTTTTCAATTATTTCTAATTTTATAATTAAATTTTGCTCTTTTTGTTTCTCCAGCCCATTGTAATACTGGTTTTTTCTTTCTCTTAGATTATTGAACGCATTTTGATACCGTTGATCCAATTCATCAAAACGATATTCAAAGCCATCTTTTTCTCCTCCATCAGCGACATATTTTTCATACGCTGCTTTTCGTTCAACTTTCACGATAGGATCAAATGCTTTCTTGATCTCTTTAAGAATTTTTCCTATTTGATTAAAATTATTTTCCTTCTGCAGGCTCTCCAATACCTGAACCATCTGTTTTTTAGAATAATTAGAATAGTCTAAATGATGTTCTTCAATTGGGCCTTCTTTTTCTGGGTTTTCCGTATTTGGTTTCTCCCCTGGAGTTTGGTCAGAAACCAATTCTTTGTTCTTATCTTCAGGTTCCCCTGATGCGGACAGATCTACTTTGACCTTTTCATCACTTTCGATTTTATCTGATTTTGTTTTATTAGTTTCTACAATAGTGTTATGCTCAACATTCAATTCAATTGTATTTACTGAGATATCCATGTCTTTTGTCTCAACCTCTTCGGTTAATATTTCAGCCGATGATTCATCAACATCTTCAATAATCGATGACTTTAATTCATCGTTTTGATTCTTTTTTGAGTTATCGGAGTTTTGGTCAATAGTCTGAATCTTCTCTTTTTCATGTTTATCAACAATTTCAGGTTGTTCTAAATCTTTTTCTATGAATAGGTCAGCGTCCTTAACAACTTCTTCCTTATTTTTTCGATCTTCTTTCGATGGGTTTTCAGAAGAATTTTGATCATTCAAATTATCATTAGTTTCTGACCCTTCTAATTTTTCTTCATTTAGACTGGATTCCTTTTCAATTTTCTTTTCCATAGTAAAACTTTTTTAAAGGTTAATTTAACCTCGGATCTGCGGGAAAATTTGCCACAATTTTATATTTCCCGCCCATTTCATTTAACACTTCTTTCCACAAAGACAAAACGTCAGTATCAAATATTTGTCTGACGTTCACGTTTCTGGATATTATCCATGAATTTACTTCAAGCTCACTTTTCAATTGTCCGGATTCCCATCCGGAATACCCGACAAAAAATTTTATATCCGCAGTATCAATTAAATTTGATTCCATCATGGTGAGCATCTGTTCAAAATTTCCGCCCCAAGTTAATCCATCTCTCACCATCACTCCTCCGTCAATTAATCTATCATTAAGATGAATAAATTGGAGGGTATTCTGTTGTACAGGTCCACCAATATATATTTTATCCTTCCGGTCTCCGACACCCTCAATAAGCTTATCGAGTGTGATATCTGCTGGCTTGTTTAAAACAAATCCGAAGGAGCCTTGCTCATTGTGCTCACACAAAAGAATTACAGTTCTCGCAAAATTTGGGTCAGCTAAAAAAGGTTCTGAGATTAACAGGTCTCCTTTTTGTGGTTCTATTTTGTCGTATGAGTAATTAAACAATTTCATTTCTTTATAAAACGATTAAATCAATTTAAAGATTTGATATCTAATTTATGCTCCCAAAACACATATAATTCAATCGAATTAAAGGTATTAACATTTTGAATAAATAATAATAATTATTGATCATTTTAATGCTAACTTTCCACAAATAATTAAATATTAAGGCATTTCAATATTTGCAATAATGAATGACTTCTTTTAAAGCACCTACAAATTCAGAATGGATATCGCCCAATTACGAAGAGAATACACTAAAACCAAATTGAGTAAAGTAAAAGTAAATGACGATCCTGTTGAGCAATTTAATATCTGGTTAAATGAAGCCATTCAGGCAGATTGCCTTGACCCTACTGCCATGATAGTTTCAACCGTATCAGAAATAAATTCCCCGTCATCCAGGGTTGTATTACTCAAAGGCGTCGAAAATAGTCAGTTTATTTTCTACACAAACTACAATAGTAGAAAGGGTCGCCAATTGGGTAATAATCCAAATATCTCATCACTATTTTTTTGGCCGGAGTTAGAAAGACAAGTAATTATTGAAGGCATGGTGCAAAAAACAAGCACTGAGCAGTCTGACGATTATTTTAAATCTAGACCCCTAAAAAGCAGAATTGGAGCAATAATATCTCCACAAAGCCAGCCAATAGATTCCAGAAATGTAATTAAAAAGGCATTTGTAATAGAAGCAGCAAAGCATATTGGCCTGGCTGTAAATCGACCGAATCATTGGGGAGGATATAAAATCACTCCAAACAGAATTGAATTTTGGCAAGGTCGGGCAAACAGACTTCATGATCGAATTCTCTATTTAAAAGAGAACGATGACCGTTGGGAAAAATCAAGACTTGCGCCTTAAAAAATTGTATAATTTATATTTACAACGTTACGCTTCACAGGATTATAAAATTCTCGAAGAACCAGAGCCCAACACTAGACTAATTGTGATTATACCTTGCTACAAGGAACCTCACATTCTCAATTCTTTATTGTCACTATATAATTGTGAACCTCCAAATTGTGAAGTAGAAATAATTTGCGTAGTCAACCATTCAGAAAATGAGGAAAGCGATATAAAAGAATATAATCGAAATACCATAAAATCTATTAATTCCTGGATTAAGAGACATCCTAAATCTGGATTCACTTTTTTTGTAATTAAAGCTTTCGATCTCCCAAAGAAACATGCAGGAGTTGGACTTGCAAGAAAAATTGGCATGGATGAAGCTGTCAGAAGATTTGATTTTTTAAATATTAAAGATGGAATTATTGTTTGCTTTGACGCTGATTGTGAATGCAATACTAATTATTTATCAGAAATAAATAAGTTTTATCAAAAATACCCAAAGACCAATGGTGCAATCATATACTTTGAACATCCTCTGAACGGAGATTTTCATTCTGCAATATATCATGGTATTACTAACTACGAACTTCATTTGAGGTATTATAAAAATGCGCTGAAATATATCAATCATCCATCATGCTATCATTCCATCGGTTCATGTATAACAGTTAGCTCAGAAGCATATCAAAAACAGGGGGGTATGAACAAAAGAAAAGCGGGTGAAGATTTTTACTTTATTCAGAAAATTATAGCACTTGGAAATGTTAAAAATATTAATTCTACAACAGTATATCCATCCTCAAGACCTTCAGATAGAGTACCTTTTGGGACAGGAAAAGCTATAGAAAAAATATTGCAAATAGGTAAAAAAGATTATTACACATATAATCCAAGAGCATTTGAAGACCTTAAATTATTATTTGAAAAAGTATCGAAATTATATGAAGCAAATGATCTGAAATCCATCATAAAAGGTTTACCCGAAAGCATACAAGCCTATCTAATAAAAATTAATTTTTATGACATTATAAGTAAGATCAAGAATAATTCTGGTTCTGAAAGGCAGTTTATAAAATCTTTTTATCATTGGTTCAATGGATTCATTGTATTGAAATACATCCATTTTTCAAGAGATGATTTTTATAATGAGGTTGAAATTCAAGAAGCAGCAAATTGGATTATCAACAAGTTTACATCTCAAAAATTTATAACTCAAAATAAGAAAATGATACTAGTGCAATTAAGAAATATGGACAGATCACAATAGCGAAAACATATCCTTAACCCCAGGAGTCGTTGACATAGTAAATCCCTCACCATACTTAACTCCTATTCTATGACCAAATTCTTTTGCTCTGGCATCAATAAAATCCAAGAATCCAGGGGCAGAAATAAATGTCTCTTGCTCATCATTCTCACGCAATATAAATTGAGAATCAAAAGCTTTGATCGAGTCTATCTTTTTATCCCAATAATCTGAAATATCAACAATAAAAGACGGCTCGATATAATCGTTTTGAATATAATGATAAAGATTTTTAGGTCTATAAGATTCCTGTGCAACACCATTAATATTAGTATGAATCTTATTCAGGCCAGATTTAAAAAAAGCCTGTTGAACAAGCTCAGCACCTTTTGCATGGTCGGGATGTCTGTCTTTTATGGCATTTGCAAGAACAATTTCAGGCCTGTACTTTCTAATCATTTTTATAACTTTAACCTGATGCTCCCAGTCATTCAGAAATTTTATATCTGCAAAACCCAAATTTTCTCTTACATGAATAGATAATATTTTTGAAGACTTATCAGCTTCTTCCATTCTCAACTGCGGGGTTCCTCGAGTTCCCATTTCACCTTTGGTGAGATCAACAATGCCACATTTATACCCGGCTGCTATGTGGGCAGCAATGGTTCCTGAGCAAGCCAGTTCTGCATCATCAGGATGTGCCGCAAATACTAAAATATCAAGTTTCATTTTAAGGAATAATAATTAATCAAAAATTGCAATTGTCAACGCAATCTATTCCATTTCCTTTTCTGCAAGAAATCTCTCTGCATCAAGCGCAGCCATACAACCGGTTCCTGCTGCGGTCACCGCTTGCCTATATATTTTATCTTGTGCATCACCCGATGCAAAGACACCCTCAATATTAGTCTTAGAACTGCCGGGTTGAGTAATCAAATAACCAGTTTCGTCCATATCCAATACATCTTTAAACATTTCAGTATTTGGTTGGTGACCAATTGCTACAAAAAATCCTTTAATAGGAATTTCAGTTTTTTCTCCAGTTTGATTATTTACAATGCGAACTGCTTCGACTTCATTTTCACCTAGTATTTCTTCAGTTTCTGAAAACCAATGAATTTTAATATTTGAAAGAC
>CAYREN010000304.1:0-1340 GCA_964423255.1 uncultured Roseivirgaceae bacterium
GGCTTTCCAAATCCATAGGACAAGAAGGATTTGGCACTGAATACAAATTTCGCAACGAAAAATCAGGCCAGCTGGATGGCGAAGATCTTCCTGTTGATTTGGCAGCAAATGCTGCGAGCCTGGGCGCTGAAGTAATTTCAGCAACAGACATTAGTTCATTTAGCAAAGCATTGAAATCTGCTAAAGCCAATAAAAAAACGACAGTGATATATATCGAAACTGTTCCGGAAAGAAAGATTGAAGGTTATGGCTGGGCCTGGTGGGATGTGGCAATTTCAGAAATTTCTGAAATCGAGGCAGTAAATAAGGCGCATGAAAACTATAAGAAAAACAAAAAGAGACAAAGATATTTTTTGTAATTATAATGTACCTGTCGCTAGTTAACTGGCCCAGGTTAAGATCAATTTTAACAAAATAGTATGACCACATTAATTTCATTCTTAGCATTCACCGGATTTGTAGCAGCTTATGTCTGGTACAAATTGAGGAATGAGCAACTTAACTCGCAGGATGGTTATTTCCTGGG
The DNA here is from genome assembly GCA_964423255.1 of uncultured Roseivirgaceae bacterium. GTDB lineage: Bacteria > Bacteroidota > Bacteroidia > Cytophagales > Cyclobacteriaceae > JAAUQL01. Next base: position 527 of record CAYREN010000304.1, read on the forward strand.
CGGCAGGAGTCTGACCGGCGTAGTGATTGCCGGATCGATGTTGTTGACAAATATTTCTACTGAACACCTTATTGGAATGAATGGTTCATCCTATAAAAATGGTTTTATCATCATTGCGTGGGAGGTCACTTCTGCTTTGGCACTGATAGCAGCAGCAATTTACTTTGTACCAAAGTATTTGAAGATGGGACTGACAACTATTCCTCAATATCTGGAAAATCGTTTTGATGGAGCAACAAGAACAATCGTTGCTTTATTTTTAATTGTGTCGTTTGTAGTCACACTTCTTCCAATTGTATTATATACCGGAGCATTAAATTTGGAAAGCCTTTTCAATATTTCCGAAGTTTTTGGTATAAGTAAGTCTGAAGGTATTTGGATTACGGTGGTAGCCATTGGTGCATTAGGTTCATTATATGCTATTTTTGGTGGGTTAAAAGCCGTGGCTCTATCCGATACAATTAATGGTTATGGCTTATTGATAGGAGGCCTATTAGTTCCCATTTTGGCATTGGCCAGCATTGGAGATGGCAATCCACTAACCGGACTTTCAAAAGTTTTTGAGCATGCGCCTGAGAAATTCAATGTAATTGGTGACAAAGATTCGGTACTTCCTTTTAGTGTTCTCTTTACAGGATTAATAATAAACCAAGTATATTTCTGGGGAATGAACCAGACGATCATTCAGCGTGCTCTAGGTGCTAAAAACTTGGTCGAAGCCCAGAAAGGCTTACTTTATACGGGAGCATTAAAAATTCTTGTACCTATTATCATCGTACTTCCTGGGGTCATTGGATTTTATTATTACGGTGAT
>CAYREN010000304.1:1440-6350 GCA_964423255.1 uncultured Roseivirgaceae bacterium
AGTGAAAATAATACTATTGACGTTATCAATCCTGCCACCCAGGAAGTCCTGGCAAAAGTTCCCTATGGGTCTGGAACAGCAGAAGATCTCGCATTGGCTGCTAATGCAGCTGAAAAGGCCTTTCAATTGTGGAGCCAGGTTCCTGTAATGCAACGTGTTCAACCACTTTATAAGCTAAAATATTTGCTGGAGGAAAACCTTGAAGATCTTGCCAAAACCATTACCATGGAGTGTGGTAAAACACTGGCAGAGTCCAGGGGAGAATTGCAGCGTGCCATAGAAAATGTTGAGGTTGCATGTGGTATGCCTGTCATGATGCAAAGCGAATTTTCTGAAAATATCGCCGGTGGTATTGATGAATTCATGATCAGGCAGCCGTTGGGGGTTTGTGCATGTATATCACCCTTTAATTTCCCTGGAATGATCCCGTTTTGGTTTCTACCTTATTCCATTGCTGCAGGCAACACTTTTATCATAAAACCATCAGAAAAGGTCCCTCTGACAATGGATAAAGTGTTCCGACTTATTGAGCAAATTGATTTGCCAATAGGTGTAGTAAACCTTGTGCATGGAGGTAAAGAAACTGTTGATGCCATTCTTGATCATCCGAAAATCAAAGCCATGAGTTTTGTCGGTTCTACAAAAGTGGCAAAATACATCTACGCTAGAGGCACAGCCAATGGCAAACGCGTTCAAGCTCAGGGGGGAGCTAAAAATCCGATTGTCATTTTGCCGGATGCGGATATAGAAATGTCAACCCAGATTATTACAGACAGCACATTTGGCTGCGCCGGACAACGTTGCCTCGCAGCGTCCAACATCATTACCGTTGGAGACAACAATGGATTCATCAAAGAGTCTCTTTATGAATCTGCAAAAAAGCGAACTACCGGGAATGGTATGGATGAAAGCATAGAAATGGGCCCAGTGATAACGAAAGAAAGCAAAAAGCGGGTTTCAGGACTTATCGACCAGGGATTGAAAGAAGGAGGGAAACTTTTACTGGATGGTAGAAACGCAAAAAAATCAGGAATTGAAAAAGGAAATTTTATTCGCCCAACGATCATAGAAAATCTCCCTCTTGATGGAGAATTGTTAAAAACAGAAATATTTGGACCAGTGATGAGCATAATCCATCTCAACACGATCGACGATGCTTTGCAATTTGTCAACAATGGTGCCTATGGAAATATGGCATGTATTTTTACAAGTAGTGGTGCCAACGCCCGCAAATTCAGGAGTTTGGCAAATGCCGGAAATATTGGCATAAATATTGGCGTTGCAGCGCCTATGGCCCAATTCCCGTTCAGTGGTTGGAAGGATAGTTTTTTTGGAGATTTGCATGGGCAGGGAAGACATGCAGTTGAATTTTTTACACAGACAAAAGTAGTCGTGGAAAGATGGCCAAAAGAGTGGTCCAGAAAATTTTAGCGATATGAGTTTACCCAAAATACAAGTTGCAAATGCACCCTGTTCCTGGGGCGCACTGGAGTTTGACATTGAAGGAAAAGCCGTTGGTTTTGAACTGGTTTTAAATGAGATGCAGGAAACAGGTTATGCCGGTACAGAATTAGGAGATTGGGGATTTATGCCTACAAATCCATTAGAATTATCCAATGAATTAGCTAATAGAAAGTTAGAGCTTCTTGGTGCTTTTGTGCCGGTAGCACTTGCAAAAGAAAACACTCATGAAGAAGGTGTTAAAAATGCTTTAAAAGTTGCAAACTTGATGTATTCTGCTGGATACAAAGATGCTTTTATTGTTCTGGCGGATGACAATGGGGCGATCGCAGAAAGAACCAAAAATGCAGGAAGAGTTACACAAGAAATGGGTCTGCACAATGAGACATGGAAAATATTTGCCCACGGGGCTGAAAAAGTCGCTTTAGCAGTTAAAGATCAATATGGAATGAGCACTGTTTTCCATCATCATTGTGCAGGATTTGTAGAGACAGCGTTGGAACTCGATAAATTGATGGAGCTCACGGATCCTGAATTGCTAGGCCTTTGCCTGGATATGGGGCACTTTGCCTTTGGAGGAGGAGATCCAGTTGTCGCATTAGAAAAATATTACGATAGAATTTGGCACATACATTTCAAGGATTATGACCCGAAAGTCGGGAAGGAATCCAGAAAAAACCAATGGGATTATTTTGAATCTGTTAGCAAGGGCGTATTCTGTGAGCTGGGCAAAGGTAATGTAGATTTTCATCAAATCACTGAAGAACTAAAGCAGAGGGATTACCAGGGTTGGATTGTTGTAGAACAAGATGTATTACCCGGTATGGGAGCACCAAAAGTGTGCGCACAGCATAACCGGGATTACATTAAATCTTTGGGGTTATAAGAATAAATATGATAGAAATAATTGCGATTTCATTATTGATAACTTTTTACAGATAATCAAATGACGACAATGAAAATAGGTGTGGCCGGAGTAGGCCGGATAGGAAAGATACATTTAGAAAATATTTTACAACATTTCCAGAATATTGAGATTTCCCTTGTGGCTGATCCCTCAGATGAAGCTGAAAAGTACGTTTTGGATAAAAACCTCAATTTTTCAAATGATTTTCATGATATCATCAATAACCCTGAAATTGATGCAGTCATCATTTGCTCTCCGACAGACACGCACTCCAAATTTGTTGAACAGGCGGCTCAATCCGGCAAGCATATTTTTTGTGAAAAACCTCTTGACCTTTCCTTGAAAATAGTTGTAAAGACACTGGATATTGTCAAAAAATCAGGTGTTAAACTAATGCTTGGATTCAACAGAAGATTTGATCCTAACTTTCTTAAAATAAAAAGTATGGTGGATTCCGGAAAAATCGGTGATTCCCAAATATTAAAAATCACCAGCCGCGATCCCGGGCCTCCACCAATATCCTACATTAAAGCATCCGGTGGATTGTTTATGGACATGGCCATCCACGATTTTGATATGGCACGTTACATCACAGGCAAAGAAGTTGTGGAAGTTTATTCAAAAGGCGCAGTATTAATTGATAAAGCCATTGGCGATGCTGGAGATATTGATACCGCACTCACCACACTTATATTCGCTGATGGAACAATTGCAAATATCGATAACAGCAGAAAGGCAGTTTACGGGTATGATCAGCGAATAGAAGTATTTGGCTCCAAGGGAATGGTGAAAGCAGACAATAATTTCCCTGACAACCATCAGTATTTCAGTGCAGATGGTATTCATGGATCTTTACCGCTTAATTTCTTTTTGGAAAGATACACTACTTCTTATCTTAATGAAATGTCTGCATTTTTCAGTTCAATACAAATTGGTGACAATTTACCTATTACAGGAAAAGATGGTCTTGAAGCAATGAAAATTGCATTGGCAGCTCAAAAATCTGTTAGAGAAAACAGGCCAGTGGCGTTGAAGGAAATAAACCAAATTCAAGAAAAAGAAATTGAACCAGTACAAGTTGGGGAATCTAATGGGTAAAGAACTGAACATATTTTTAAGGTGAAATACACTGAATGTGAATGAACTAAATTTTAACATATGAATAATTTAGCAGCCAAATACTTATATTTACATTGATAATTGTAATTTGTCATGAACTTCAAAGGTATTTCGGACCGAATCAATAAGATAACTTCATCATCAAATAATATTTTGTATGAAAAGGATCCTAATGCATCTAATATCCATACGGATGAACAAATTTGGAAGATGCTTAAAGAGGGAAATGATGCTGCATTAATTGAATTATACAACCGATACTTTCAGGTACTTGGGACATATGGATACCAATTTACCAAAAACAAAGCACTCATTGAAGACGCTATTCAAGACCTATTCGTAGACATAAATATCAAAAGAAATCAACTTCCTGAAATTAAATATTCATTAAAGTCCTACCTGTTTAAATCTTTAAAATACAAAATATTACAATATCTGCGCAACGATGCTAAAAATATGACGATAGGTAAGGAGTCAAGTTTTTTTGAGTTTGATTACGAATTTTCTATAGAGCATAACATCATTGCGAAACAGTCGATTACCGAGCAAAAACAACGCTTAAAAAGGGCTACCGATACACTTACTGCCAGGCAAAGAGAGGCCCTTTACTATTATTTTAATGAACAGATGAGTTATAAGCAAGTCAAAGACATAATGGAGTTTACCACTATTAAGTCTGTAAGAAACCTGATCTACAAAGCCATATCCAGAATTCGAAATCACTTTTAGCATATTTTTTTTTCATTGTAACTTCCTGTTCAATATGGGTTTTTAGTATCCCTTATTAGTGGATGAAGTAAAATTAATCTCGCCCCTTCAAACAATGGTTCGGTAAACTTTCCAAAAGTTCTCTTTCCAAAAATATATCTAACTGATAATCAAAAGATAACGATTTATGTAACTTTTGAAAAGTTCTCATTTTAAACGACTTATGAAAATATAACGAACTGTTATTCAAAATGATGATTTAAAAAAACAAAAAATATTGATGTCATTTCCTGAATTTCTACAACATATAATTGAAAACATAGAAAATGAAATACGAAAATTTCAAAATAGAAGATTTTCTTGCCAATAAGGAGTTTATTGAATGGGTAAAAAAACCGACATTAGAAAGTAATATATTTTGGCAAAAATGGATTGAATTCTATCCGCATAAAGTGAAAACATTAGATCAGGCTAGAAAGATTTTACTTTCGATCCAATATAGCAAACCAAACTTAAATGAAGATAGGGCCATGGAAGTGTTGGGTAATATACTGATGGAACAGCATTCTCAAAGACATACAAATTATTCTGCTACTAATAATCATCGTTCTTCCATGATATTTCTTTTTGCTAAAGTGGCAGCAGCTATATTGATATTATTAACATCTGTTATATGCTATTTCACCTATGAAAACGGTTCTGGAGGTGAAATTAA
>CAYREN010000305.1:0-3625 GCA_964423255.1 uncultured Roseivirgaceae bacterium
TTTTGCTGCCCCATCTAGAAGATACACCCAGTCAGTTTGCTGATGGTGAAACTCCAGTGCCGGCATTAAATTTTATTGTTACCTATGCCAGCCCTCAATCCATCTTGTTTATTATTGAAACCAAGGCACGTAGTCAGACTGATGCTTTAATCGAGGTGCTGACTGAACAGTTTGCTCAGATACCGGGCATGATTTCATTTTCTACCCGGGGCTCAATTTTTGTCAGCAATCAAGGTGGGACGCGTAGTATTAATCTGGATATCAGTGGCCCGGAACTAGGACCTTTATTTGAAGCCGGATTTAAGGTATTTAATAAAACCAAACAGGTGTTTGATCATCCCCAGGTACTTCCACAACCCTCAAATCTGACTATGGGGCAGCCGCTACTAGAAGTTAGACCTGATTGGGAGAGGGCGGCTGAATTGGGTTTTAATACAGAGGAATTGGGTTACTTGATATGGGCTTTTACAGATGGTGCATATGTCGACGAATTTTATCTGGGCGACAAGAAAATTGATATGTTTATTCATGGGACGAAGAATGTTCAACAATCGTTAGATAGCATTAATAACCTAACCATTTATTCGCCTATGGGGCAGGTGGTGCCTCTTAATACAGTTGCCAGCATAGTGGAAACAGCCAGTACCGAAACCATTCGTCGGGTTAATGGCGAACGTACCGTCACCCTGTCCATTATTCCTCCTAGAGATATCCCCTTGGAAGTAGCCGTTGACACAGTCAAACGAGAAATCTTGGAAAACATGAAACAGTCCGGTGAATTACCCGCCGGCATCAACATCCAGATCAGTGGCGCCAGTGATCGTTTAACCGCTACCCGACAGGTATTAAGTGAAAATTTTATTGTCGCGATATTGATTTCTTACTTGTTGATGGTGGCAATATTTAAACATTGGGGCTATCCGTTGGTTATCATGACCACGGTGCCGTTAGGTATAAGCGGGGGTATTATAGGGCTCTGGCTGTTTAACTTTGCTGGCGCACATGCTGAATTATTTGGCTTAGCAACAGTTTATCAACCTCTGGATATGCTAACCATGCTCGGTTTCCTGATCCTGATAGGTACCGTGGTCAATAACCCCATCCTGATTGTTGAGCAAGCATTAAAAAATGTTCGAGACAACGCCATGGCCGCGAATCAGGCCATAATAGAAAGCGTCCGTTCCAGGCTGCGACCGATAATCATGTCCAGCATGACCACCATACTCGGTTTATCGCCTCTGGTTTTCTTGCCCGGTGAGGGTTCTGAGCTGTATCGGGGTATCGGTATTATTGTCTTGTTTGGGATACTGTTTTCCACCTTGGTTACGCTGGTGTTTATGCCGGTGTTGTTGTCCTTGGTATTTCAGGGTAGGGGGTTGTTAAAGGGGGAAGAGTGATGTTTTTTTCTGTATAGGAAAGATTATATTTATTGATCTGGCTGTGGTGGAAAAAAGCTTATACTTTAGTCTTTGTTGCCTTCGGTATTTGCGGGATTTTAGCATTAGCGTAAGCTGTTTGATTGAAGGCAATAGGCACACAAATATGATATAGTTTGCATTATGAAGCCTATTAATTGGAATCCAGATAAAAATCGCAAGCTTATTGTGGAAAGGAATATTTCATTTGAAAATGTCATTTTTTCTCTTCAATCTGGCGGATTTCTGGATGATATTTCTCATCCAAACAAGGTGAAATATTCGCACCAACGAGTATTTGTGATTTCTATAGATGACTACGCATATTTGGTTCCTTATGTAGAAAATGAGGAAGAAATTTTTCTTAAAACAATAGTACCTAGTAGAAAAGCGACTAAACAGTATCTTGGAGGTAAAAGATGAAAAAAATTCAACTAGACAAAGAGGAGCAAGAGATTCTTGAGGCGTTCGAATCTGGGGAATTTCAGTCTGATATGACTCCTTCCCGTAGAAAGTTTATTGAAGATTCGGCAGCACAAACGTTTAAAAAAGACAAAAGAATTAATATAAGGATATCAGGGAGAGACTTAATGGCAATTCAAAAAAGAGCTTTGGAAGAAGGTATGCCCTATCAAACTTTGGTAGCGAGTATTATCCATAAATATGCTTCTGGAAGCTTGTATGATGTCACCGCTAACAATCCCATTAATTCGGACGGCTAAAAGGCATCAGGTCAGAGGGAGTGGTAGCTTCCTTCTGCCCACTAAACCGTTAATAGACAGTTGTTACCTTTTGTTGTTTGAAAAAAAACACAAGGGATGTAATTGTAAGACGTATTATAAATTCGTGATTCGGGACTTGACCCCCTAGATCTTGACCCCCTAGATGCTACGGACATCATCCGTGAGCTTAGTTGTTTTATGAGTTGACGTGATTTTCTCTTGTAAATATATTGTGCCCATAGCAAATAGACAATTATTCCTGATTGACCTGATATTAAAATATGCGGGAAAAGGTCCCTGAAAAGTGGGGTAATATCAACTTATCAGGGAATCTTTACCTGACAATCATGGTTAAGCCAAAATAAGGATCAAGAATGGCACTAGATTTATCAGATACATTAGTTGTGGGAATATCTGCAACAGCTTTATTTGACTTGAGTGAAGCTGATTTAGTATTCAGGGATAAATATAAGGACGACAAGGAAACCGCTGTAGAAGAATACAGGAAGTATATGCTTGATAAAGAGGATGAACATCTCGAAGATGGCACTGGAATGCCACTTGTAAAAGCATTGCTTAATCTCAACAAATATCAAAAGTCAGGGGAAAAAAATCCTTTGGTTGAAGTCGTAGTAATGTCTCGTAATAGCCCTGAGACAGGAGTTAGAGTATTTAATAATATTAGAGAAAGAAAACTATCAATTTCCAGGCATGCATTTACAGGTGGAGAATCAGTCGTTGATTATTTGGACGCTTTTGATGTAGATCTTTTTTTAACTACGAATCTTAAAGATGCACAGAGAGTTATTGATGGAATTACGTGTGCAGCAGCATTTTTGAAGGAGCCACCAAAAGATATCCAAAAAATTCCTGAAGGCCAAGTGCGAATTGCTTTTGATGGTGATGCAGTTATATTCGATGATCAGAGTGAGATTGTATATAAAGCTGAAGGTATCGAAGGCTTTTATGCCAATGAAGATGAAAATCAAGATGTTCCGATGCAAGAGGGCCCATATGCCAGCTTATTAAAGAAGCTATCAAGACTCCAAGAAAGACTTCCGTTTAGCGTTGAGTTTTCGCCTGTTAGAATCGCCATTGTTACAGCTAGAAATGCCCCAGCAGAAATGCGTGTTATAAAAACATTGCGACACTGGAAAGTATATGTGGATGAAATTTTCTTTCTAGGTGGAATGGAAAAATCAAAGATTTTAAAAGCTTTTAAACCACATATTTTCTTTGATGACCAAGATTTGCATATTGAAGCTGCATCTAAGTTTGTTCCATCAGGAAAAGTTCCATATGCAAGCGATTCTCCATTACACAAATCAAATGCTAAGAACGAGAAGAAGGCTTAATCGGGTAGCCGAGAGTCTTTGCAATATGGCAACAGTAGTAAACGGGGTCTACCATTGAAATCAGAACAAGATAGTAGCAAAGATAGTAGAAAAGATAGTAGAAAAGATAGTAGAAAAGATAGTAGAAAAGATA
>CAYREN010000305.1:3725-6283 GCA_964423255.1 uncultured Roseivirgaceae bacterium
ATAGTAGAAAAGATAGTAGAAAAGATAGTAGAAAAGATAGTAGAAAAGATAGTAGAAAAGATAGTAGGGTCAGGTCTTTCCATGACACATTCGTTTGTGTTAAGCTAAACCCGTGGCAAGGACGGATTTAAATTACCATAATCAAAAATCAGGAACGCACAATGTCTTACACCCATTGAACACCACAAGACCGTTATTGTATAGCTCATATGCACATGCATAAGATGTCACTACGCATTTGTGCGCTTGTTACCCTTGTTGTTATGTGTAAGCAGGGATTGACATTCAAAAACGGCGTATTACAATAAGTAATACAAATTGTTATTGGAGAATAATTTGATTACTCTTAGGCTTGATCCAAAATTAGAACAAACCATTAAAAATATTGCTCATCAGATGGGAGTGAGTAAATCAGAATTAATAAGAAAAAGTATAACTGAGTTCATTGGAAATCTTGACAAACCCTCACCATGGGAATTAGGTAGTGAAATTTTTGGGAAATACGCAAGTACGCAAGAAAGCTTATCACGGGATAGAAAGATCCTTGTCAAAGATAAAATTAAAGCAAAAAGATGAAAAAAATCCTGATCGATTCAGGCCCTCTGATTGCTCTATTTGATCGTAATGATAAATACCATTTGGCTTCAGTAAAATTTATAAAAAGTAATAATAGCGAGCTGGTAACAACATTAGCATCAGTTACAGAAACACTCCATTTGCTTGATTTTAATAGAAATGCCCAAATAGATTTTCTGGGTTGGGTAAATGTTGGAGCTGTAACTTTAGAAACAATATCATCAATTGATTTGCAAAGAATAAAAGAACTAACAATCAAATACTCAGATCTTCCTATGGATTTTGCAGATGCATGTTTAGTTTTTTTAGCTGAAAAATTTAACATTAGCACAGTTGCAACGATTGATAGGGATTTTGATGTGTATAGACTTAAAGGGGGAAAGCCATTCACAACACTTATAAAATAATACAGTCGTAGAGTGCCTCAGAGAGCCAGAGAGGGTCAGGTCTTTCTATAACATATTAATTTGTGATAAACTTCACCCATGGCAAGACCACTAAGATTAGAACTAGCAGGCGGTTTATATCATATTACTTCGCGAGGAGATCGGCGTGATGATATCTATGATAATGATGAAGATCGTGAAAGCTGGTTAGATGTTTTCGGGAATACTTGTAAGCGTTTTAACTGGCGCTGTCATGCTTATTGTCTGATGGATAATCACTATCACATAGTGTTAGAAACAGCGGAAGCTAATCTATCAAAAGGGATGAGGCAGTTAAATGGCGTGTATACCCAATATTACAATCGTAAATACGGGCGGGCAGGACATGTTTTTCAGGGTCGATATAAAGGCATCCTGGTAGAAAGAGAAGAATACTTGTTGGAATTAGCACGTTATGTTGTCTTGAATCCGATACGCGCGCAGATGATCAAGTCTATTGAAACCTGGAACTGGAGTAGTTATCAGGCAATGATTGGTGAACAGCCAGTTTATCCCTGGCTGGAGACGGACTGGATATTAGGGCAATTTTCTAACCAACGACAAAGAGCGATTGCAAGATATATTGATTTTGTGAGGGAGGGAATAGGCTTACCTTCAATATGGAACTATTTACAAAATCAGATATTTCTTGGCTCAGAACAGTTTATCAATAAGAAACAAAAGCTGATAAGTGAAAAGGACACATTAGGCGAAGTACCTCGTCTTCAAAAACGCAAATTACCTAAACCGCTGGAATATTATGACAACAGTTATAAGAATCAGGAAAAGGCGATAACGCATGCCTATCTTTCAGGTGGGTATACACTCAAAGAAATAGGCGAGTATTTTGGTAAGCATTATTCGACAATAAGCAGAATAGTGAAAACGAATGAGTGATGTTGTTCAGAAAGACCTGCTCCTGCCCATGTTAATAATACTTGTTCTTATTATTGCGAGTGTCGCATTATATTATTATGTTACAAGAATAAAGTATAAAAGTGAGATTCATACTTCAAAGGTGGAAAGTATTCCTGTTCTTTGGATAGAGCCTGAAAATATGAACAAGAATACCCCCATGGTAATTTGGCTGGATGGATTTACCGGAAGTAAAGAGAGAACCGTCCGGAAATTACACACTTTAGCCAAAAAGGGTTACCTGGCTATAAGTTTTGATGTCTACGATCATGGTGAAAGAAGCATTAAGGGTGAAGATATACAAGAGCGTGTGTTTGCTAACTTCAGATCAGAAATGTGGCCAATAATTGGAGGCTCATCTGAAGATGCCATTAAAGTTTTGGATTGGTCAGAGAAAAAATTTGATATCTCAAATAAGATCTGCATGGGGGGCTTTTCTATGGGTGGAGATATCGCAGTTGTTGTTGCTGGTATGGATAAGAGAATCAACTGTGTAGCGGCTGTCGTTTCTACACCCGATTGGTTACGCCCGGGAATGAAGGAAACCTCTTTTGCGCACAATATTATTCCCCAAGGTGAAGCAAATAAAAAAGCACAGGCATATTATGATCGGTTAAATCCTCTAACCCACGTATCGAACTA
>CAYREN010000306.1:0-6282 GCA_964423255.1 uncultured Roseivirgaceae bacterium
TTGGCCCCGGGATCTGGACAATCTCATTTCTGTCTATAATTCCAATTGGGTATATATTGAAGTTGGTTCGAGAAAAATATGAGAATAAGACAGAAACTAATAAACCTCAAAAATAAATTTAATGGCAAACTCTCCTGAAATTTCTAAAACAAGGCTTATTCTTGGCAGCATCATTATGGTTGTGGGCTTTATGAGCCCATTGCTCATTCCTCTTGTAACAGCAACTGATTGGTCTGTTGGAATTAAAACCTCTTTATCAGGATTGCTCGCATTTGGCATCCCTGAAATTTTTATACTTATAGCGGTAGCTGTGTTAGGCAAGCAAGGATATGAATTTTTGAAAGCGAAGGTATTTAGGTATTTGAAACAATTTGCTCCTTCCGATTCCGTAAGTTTGGTACGTTATCGTGTTGGTTTGATCATGTTTAGTTTTCCTTTACTCACAGGTTGGGTTCAGCCATATTTAAACCACTATTTTTCTTTCCTCACCGAGCTTCCTCTTTGGAGTTACATTTTGGGAGATATTATATTCTTGGCTAGTTTTTTTGTATTAGGTGGAGATTTTTGGGATAAATTTAGTGGATTGTTTTACAACAGTGTAAAAGTAGTCAAACAACCGGAGACGATATCAAATTCTATAGAAAATGAAAATAAGTAAACAAAGGACTTATTATAAATCTTGGCTGGCTATTTTTCTATTTTACTCCTTTTCAATTGGGAATATTTATTGTCAGTAATCATCTTCAAGTGAAGTTTCGCTGGCTGTTGCGTCTATCCTTTTTGCATTAAGCGAAATTCCGATTGAGTTTAATAATCTATCAAATCACTTTATTGAAATTTCGAATGTTATCCAACCTGTTGAATAGATTGTCAGCATTGATCTAATTGTCAGAGAATATTCTGAGATACTGGAGGCCAGCAAACAGAAAATAATAACCCTATTGCCTTCAATGACTTACTTGAGGTTGGGAAATCTTATGAGGGCATGATATTACTTTGAAGGTAAATTTGATGTAATTCAAGAAACTTTAAAAGAGCGAATCAACGAATTTGAATCTGTTAAGAATGAGTTGGATGGATAGGGAAATTTTTGAAATTCTGGGACAAAGCGATTTGCCGGAAGAGCTTAAGCAAGGTACGGATACTGCTATTGTAGTTCTCAATTTTACAATAGCCGAAACAATTGAAAGGTCTGATACACTTCTACTTTTGCAAAGCAAGCAAACACTATTGAATTTGCTTATTGATGAAATGATCCGAATTATGGAAGATGGCAATACTTAACAAGCCCATTTATAGCCAATTGATTTTTCATTCCGATAGAGGAGTCCAATACGCATCTAATAAATTCAGGAGATTATTAAAGCAAAATCCAGCACTTCAATCTATGAGTAGAAAAGAAAACATGGATACTTAAGACATAAAACCCAAGAACATCACTATTTCGGTATCAGGAGATTAAATTTCCTTCATCATCCCATTTGGCAAGGATAAAGCTATTATCTTGAGCAATGTATTTGGGCATCATTTCTTTTTCATAAGCTACATTATGTTCCTTTAAAATTTCTTCAGGAACTCCATCCCAAAAGTTGGGCATATTTCCTTTGTATGCCAGTTCATCTATGCCAAGTCGAGTTGTATAATATCCTGTTAAAACCAGTTTTCGAATCATAGTAAAGAACTTCACCCCTTGTCCAACTTCGGCCTTTGCTTTCTCAGGATAAGCAATTTCATCCAATATTGTCTTCTGTTGAGCCTGTGTACATGAAGCAAACTCTCTATTAAATAAACTGTTCGAGTGATTATCCAACCACATCAGGCCACCTCGAATAGGAGTCTGGTGTTTAGGCATATCTTTCACAATAAAATCAATAAACTCCGGTACACCTGCATCATTGGCAGAACCATTTTCTCCCAAAGATGGTAATATAAGATCGCACAATACCGCGATGGTGGTCAATTCATGATCATTTAAAAACTGTTCAGCTTTTAATCGTGCATCGAGCTCTTTTTCTTCGGGGGTCCTACCATAGTCTCCAACTTCCGGTTCGGTTTCAATCTTTTGTTCAATGTCCGGACTACATCCTGATATAACAATGCCACCGGCAAGTGAACCTGTTAATAGTGATTTTATTGAGTCTCTTCGATCCATAGCTATTAAATGTTACGTTTTTTTATCTGATCAATGATATAATCTGATGTTCTCCATGCCAAAGCCATGATGGTCCATGTTGGGTTTTTGTCTGCTTGCGAAACAAATGGTCCACCATCCACAACAAACACATTCGAGACATCATGGAGTTGTTCATTTTTATTGGTTACTGATGTTTTGGGATTATTTCCCATACGCGTCGTGCCTACCTCGTGAATTATCCTTCCCGGAGCTTCTAATCCGAAATCTTTATCTTTACCCGGTTTAGAACCAAAAGTTACAGCTCCCATATTATGAAATATTTCTTCAAAGGTTTCGTGCATATGTTTGGCCTGGTTTAATTCATGGTCTGACCAGGAGTAATTAAATCTCAATACAGGAATACCGAATTGATCCACCACATCCGGGTCGATCTCACAATAATTATCTTCTCGTGCGATGCATTCTCCCCTGGCGGCAATGCCCATTGTGGAGCCGTAAAATCTCTTTACGTCATCCCTGAGCTTATCGCCATAACCACCTACAGTTTCACCTAAGTATGCATTAAGCTGATCGATATTGCTGCCAAAACCATAAGAAGGCATGCCCAATCCACCGCCCAGCTCCAGGTGGTATCCCCTGGGAAAATCCAGCTTATTGTTGTCCAACCACCAAGGAGAGTAAACATGCATGCCATTGACGCCATCTTCGTTGTAAGTTTTGCGGTTCATCAATTCTGGGATAAAGGCAGAACGGCTGGCTCCGGTGGAGTCATGAAGGTACTTACCAATCAGACCACTGCTATTGCCCAATCCGTTCGGGTGTTGTTCATTTCTCGAGTTTAGCAATATGCGAGCAGACCCGCATGCTGAAGCAGCCAATACTACTACTTTTCCCTTCATCTGGTATTCTTTTCGATCTTCTTTATTGATATATGAAATACCGGTAGCTAGACCTTCTTTGTTGGTAATTACCTCCCGCACCATGGCATTGACATGGAGATCTATTTGTCCTCCTGCTTTTTGTGCAGGAAAGATCAGGCATGTTCCGGATGAGAAATCCGCATAGGCCAGACATCCACGATTACATTGCCGGCAATAAAAACAAACGCCACGCTCGTTGTTGATTCGTTTGGTGACAATGGACATTCTAGAAGGGATAACTGTCACATTGGACTTTCGAGCAGCTTTTGTATAATATAATTCGTGAAGTCGTGGTTTGGGTGGTGGCAGGAAAAAACCGTCAGGCTCATTGTCAAGGTTTTCTTTTGTGCCAAATACACCAATTAATTTATCCACACGGTCATAGTAAGGTTTGACGTCCTCATAACCTATTGGCCAGTCATCTCCCAAACCATCAATGCTTCTTTTTTTAAAGTCTTTAGGACCAAAGCGTAACGATATCCTACCCCAATGGTTGGTTTTGCCGCCAAGCATATGCGAACGAAACCAGCTAAAATTAGTTCCTTCTGTTTGTGTATATGGTTCCCCTTCAATCTGCCATCCGCCGTAAGCACTGTCAAAATCACCAAAATCCCGAACACTACTAGCTCCTCTACGGGGCGACTCCCAAGGCCACTTTAGCTGGGTTCTTTGTTTTGGATCAGCCGGATCAAAGTAAGGGCCAGCTTCTACTACAGCAACACTTAAGCCTGCCTCTGACAATATCTTGGTTGCCATACCACCACCGGCTCCGGAACCCACGATAATAACGTCATACTCTTTAGACGATTTCTTAATCTGCATAAATTTGGCTTTTTAGATTGAACAATTATCTGACCTGAGTGAAAGATTCCGTATCCACAATACCAAATATATTAACTACCCAATAAATATGGTACTATAAATTATATAATTAATAAATTGTAAACATCAATTGATTTTTTGAGTTAACTTTAAAATATATTATTAACATTATTTCAATTACCAATTACATTAATTATGAATTATTTAAAAAGTTTGTTGTTCTTAAGTATCATATTTCTTGGGGCTTGCTCAAGTATTAAAGTAACCTCAGATTATGACAAAGAGGCTGATTTCACAAAGTATAAAACCTTTGAATATTACGGATGGGCTGAAGATAGTGATAAAATCCTCAATCGTTTTCAGAAAGAAAGAATCGAAAAAGCTTTTGCTGACGAATTTGCTGAACGAGGATTGAAGTTTGTAAAAGATAATGGCGATATGGTTGTGTCTTTATACGTCGTTGTTGATAAAAAGACAAGTACTACTGCCTATACCAATCATTATGGTGGTGGCTATGGATATGGTGGAGGAGGCTGGTATGGTGGCTATGGAATGGGCTATGGAGGAATGGGCTATGGAGGTGGATCTTCCTCTACCACCTATAGCGAAAATGACTATTTGGAAGGCACACTAGTAGTCGATGTATTTGATAAGGCTGAGAAAAAAATGATCTGGCAAAGCGTAGGTCAAAAAACGGTGGAAGAAAACCCAGAAAAAGCCGAAAGAAATACCCCTAAAGTTGCGGCTGCAATCATGAAGCCGTTTCCGATCAAGCCTTTAGATAAAAAATAAGCATATTTGAAATTTAATAAAATGGGCTAATGATATTAAATCATTGGCCTTTTTATTTGCACCAACATCGACTATCCCCGGACTCGTTCTGGAGTTTTTCTCATAGCAGAAAACTATATGGCACTCACCAAACCAGCAAAAGCAACTGCCTAGTCTTAGGAGGTATTTTACCGAAAATTAGAAGGGGTTGGCTGCTGGGAGATCATTGCAGAAAGCAGACAGATGATGCCCTGCCTCGTCGGCAAGGTGGGCGGGACAAGTCCGGCAAAGTTCAGTAAGGCGGGTTTGGAAAAAAATGGAAAATATAACCAAACGAAATAGCTTGCTTCTCCACATGATACCAACATACCTTTATTCGATCAATGTAAAATTGGCCACCATAGAAATCAAAGCTTCTTGCGTAGTATAGCCAGTATAGTCAAGGTTGTAATTGGCCGTGGCAATGTAGTAATGTGAAGAGCCTTCTACTACCTTCATATATGATTGTCCGTTGGTAGTAATATTGGTAAATGTCAAAAAAGCCGTTTTCCCATCATTAGCAAACGAAACATTGGGATAGTCGGTAATTACTTCATAATTAAAAAGCACTGTTATTGCGGCCTCAACATAATCCTCAATACTTGAATATATCACAGGCTCTCTCGTCACCAGCATATGGCTTCCATCTGTAGCCTGAAATGAATTAATTGGTGTCAATGGATTACTTAATCCTTCCGTGTTGTATTGTACAGTCCACATTCCGGGATTTGAACTCGACACAATATAACCTGCAATGTCGTTAATGAGATTTTCGCCAACGAAAAAATTTGGTGAAAAAGATATATTCTCCTCACCAAAGTCGTTCAATATTTCCTGACTTATTGTGCCAATGGTATAATCGATTAATTTTCCTTCAGGTGTCTTATATGATTTGGTCTCTGTTTTTGCCTGCTCAACAACGGGCTTATCAACGGAAAATTTAAATTTTCCATCAGTTACATCCACATCAATGCTGCCTTTTCCTCCACTACCTAGCATGGTATAAAGGGCAAATAGCGCAGACAATATTATAATCCCAAAGAATATATACATATTCCTCGATCTTATTGTTTTCTGCTTTTCCTTTTCAATCAAATAAGCGTCTGACGGCTTATTATTTGTAGATGTAGAATTATCTGTGGGCATTGTCAGCTAATAAATTAGTATTAAACTCTTTCCAATTTTATTGGATAAGACTTATTTGCATTCCATTGACAAACATAAATATTTTTATCCTCATCAATACAAACATCGTGACAATGCTTAAATATTGGATGAGCTTGCACCATCAACTGTAACTTACCATCCAAATAATTTGGTGCTGTACCTCCGGGATTAGAAATTACTTTATTTTCGGCATCCATTATTGTCACAAAACCTGAGTTTTCTGTCTGATTTAAATATTTAAGTCTCGACCAGCAAACGCCGGCATAGATATTATCATCATCAATTACTGCCCTACAAACAAAGGCTCCCGGAAGGAATATCGTTGACAAGTATTTTCCTTCAAGTGTAAATCTTTTAAATGAATTATGCACTCTGGAAGTACAAAGTAGTGTTGGGTTATTTTTATCTCTTGCATCAATACAAACTCCA
>CAYREN010000307.1:0-6248 GCA_964423255.1 uncultured Roseivirgaceae bacterium
ATTGGAGCCACTTCTTTTGGTGGATTCATTGCCATGGTTTCGATAATTCAGGATCAGATGGTTTCCAAAGACAAAGTGATAAAGGATAAAGTAGTTTTAGATGGAATAAGCCTTGCATCAATCATGCCCGGCCCTCTTGCTGTTAATGTGGTTACATATATAGGCTATCAGCTTAAAGGAGTTTATGGTGCTCTGATAAGTATGATGGCGGTGATCTTGCCTTCCTATATTCTGGTACTTGGCTTATCCTGGTTTTATCTTGAATACGGTGCACTTCCATTGGTTGATAAAATATTTTCAGGGATCATGCCAGCTGTAGTTGCCATCATTGTTGTTGTGGCATTAAGGATGGCCAAAAAATCCATATCAGATTATAAACAATGGATTGTATGCATATTATCAGGGCTTTTTCTGATTTCAGTAGGTGGTTTTTTTATAACACTGGGAGTAATCTTTGCCGGAGGGTTGGCAGGATTTGTCCTTTATTATAATTCTTTACCTCCGCAAAAAATTGTAAATATTCCGAAAAATTTCAAGCAGAAAAACACCCCACATTATTTCCTGTTTACCCTTGGGGTTGTCATCTTGGTAATTCTACTAATTCCTCTGATTGGTCTGCCTGGGTTGAATGAGTTATTCGTTAATGTCCGCAAACTAATGATGGTATTTGGAGGGATGAGCGTCACATTATTTGGAGGTGGATATGTATTTATCCCAGCAATTCAGGAAGCAGTGGTACAAAATCTTCATTGGCTAAGCGCAAAAGAGTTTAGCGATAGTATCGCGATGGGGCAGATTACACCTGGACCAATTCTTATTAGTGCAACATTTATTGGCTACAAAGTAGCAGGTATTTGGGGTTCAATTGTGGCGACGGTTTCTATATTTTTACCTGCTGGAATATTGATGATTACAGGGAGTCATTTTCTTGAGAAATTCAAGAATTCCAATCTTGTAAATGCTGTTTTTATGGGCTTGAGGCCAGCTGTGATCGGATTGATATTTGCCGCCGCTTTTACAATCGGAAAAAGTATTGAAATCAATTGGCAATCCATATTGATTTTTGTGATAATATTTTTAGTTAACTTTAAATATAATGTAAACGCAGCCATACTAATTCCTACTTCAGGCCTCTTAGGGGTGGTATTATTCAGTTTCTAAAATGGCAACTCATACATAAAAGAAATGAAAATATTCTATGCTTAATCAAGGAGCAACAATATGATTATAACATAAAAACACTATGGAAATTACTTCAGATAAATTCTTTCAAACATTCCTTATTTTTTTGCTCATATGTTTGATGGTGAGCGATCTTGCAGCCCAACAAAATACCGTAAAAGTCTACCCTGTCGAGAGTCATGAACTACTTCTTAATCCGGGAATTGGCTTTACAACATTCCAGCGTTTTAATGGCGACACTTTAAATTCTGGGATGGGATGGACAGAAGGTTTCCCTATAATATATCAGGACTTTGACGGGGACCTTAATAATGAAAATCATCCGCAAACCACTTTGGCCTATTTTCGTGTTAATTGGCGTTTTTTAGAGACATCACCGGGTTTGTATAATTGGGAGATGATCGACAAAGCATTGAAAACCGCAGCAGAAAGAGGACAAACGTTGATGCTCCGAATTTCTCCCTATGAAGGTGATGAAAAAAAAGATGTACCCGTATGGTATCGAAAAATTGTTGGAGAGGAGAAAAATACTAAATCAGAGAAATGGAATGTGGATCCCGAAAACCCAACCTATGTCAAATATTTTGGAGGTATGATTGCGGCCATGGGTCAACGCTACGATGGACATCCAGACCTTGAGTCTATTGATGTTTCTTTTGTTGGTTATTGGGGAGAAGGAGATGGTACGCATTTACTTTCTGATCTCACAAGATTGGCTCTAATAAATGCGTATCTGGATAATTTTAAGAAAACGCATCTGATCTTTCAACCACTCAATGGTGATGCTCCACATCCTGATCTGTTGGTGCGGGGTACCCAAATAGCTGCTTATTGGCCAGACGGAACTAACAACGGTGTGGGTCCACAGATACGAAACCTAGGTTGGAGAATAGATTGTTTGGGCGACATGAGTTTTTTCCCTCAATGGGGTTTTGCGCATATGCTTGATGTTTATCCTCAGGATATTGTGAGAAGTGGTATGAGCGAAGCTTGGAAAAAGGCACCAATCGCCATGGAAATATGTGGTACATTTTTGAATTGGATGGAAAAACAAAAATATGACGAAGAAACCGTAAAGTATATTTTTGAACAGGCTCTGAAATGGCACATTTCCTCCTTCAATGCCAAAAGTTCTCCCGTTCCCAAAAAGTGGAGTCCTTTGGTAGATGAATGGTTAAAGAAAATGGGCTATCGGTTTGTGCTAAGAAAATTTACCTATCCTTCAGAAGTGGCTCCACAGGGACAACTTTTTATTACAACCTGGTGGGAAAATAAAGGTGTTGCACCCATTTATAAGGAATATAAGTTTGCCATAAGGTTGAAAAATGACAATAAAACTAAAGTAATTGTTACTAGTGCAAATATCCGTAGCTGGATGCCGGGTGATATTGTATTTGATGAAAAGCTGTACATTCCTCATGATATGCCGTTTGGAGATTATCAATTGGAAATAGCTATTATTGATCCTGTAGCATTTGATCCTCGCATCAAATTGGCCATTGAAGGAGTGAATAAAGATGGATGGTATTCCATGGGTGAAATAAAAGTAAAGGAATCAAAATAAAAAAACCTAAATGTCATAAAACCTGAAGTAGAACATTTTGGAATATAAATGTCATCAAAATTGACAATACTATTTATCGTAATACCTGCAAATATTAATTCAACAATATCAAAAGCAAATTTCAAATGAATATTATAAAATCGTTAATCGTTTTTTTTTACAATAGTTGTCTGTTCTAACTTTGTTAATGCGGAAGAATCCCCACGTATTTTTCCAGCACCACAGGAAATAAAATTATCTGCCGGTTCATTTGTTCTTGATACTAAAACTCAAATTTTAATTCCACTGAACGCATCAAAAGGTGATATTGATTTGGCCAAGTTTCTGACAAATGACATGGTCGATACCTATTACATGGCCTTACAAACTTAACGAACATCAGAAATATCTGCGGAAATTAACAGCATTGTAATGGACACAATCGACAACCCGCTCATTAAAGAATATTGCCTGAGCCGGAACATTGATGTTACCGCAAAAAGCCCCGGCAAAGAGGGGTACGTCCTGATCATGGATCAAAAGACTATTGTCATTGCCGGTTGGGATGATGCAGGTGCATTTTATGGTTTGCAATCTTTGCGTCAATTAATCGACAAAAACAAGCAATTTAAAATTTCTTGCCTCACCATCAGAGACTGGCCTTATTTCCACTTCAGAGGTATTCGCCTGTTTGTGCCGGCTACCGGTGAAGTGGCTTACTTCAAGCGATTTGTAAAAAACTTTATGGCACTTTATAAATTCAACAAGTTGTTTGTGGAATTTGGTGGTTTCCGCTCAGATCGCCACCCTGAAATAAATGCCGGGTGGTTGCAATTTGCTAAAGATTTAAACTATACACGGACGCCCGAACTGGATGGATTATTTGGTTATAATCGAAATTCAAATCATCAGGATGCAGGTGGCGGACAGATTATTGATAAAGAACTGACTCGCAATCTTGTGCAATTAACCAGGCAGAACTTTATAGATTTTATCCCTGAGATTCCTACACTTTCTCATGCATATGCTATGATGAATTCTCATCCAGAATTAGCCGTATTTCAGGGTGATGTCGGGCCAGATGTGTACGATCCGACAAATCCCAAGACCTACGAATTGGTATTTGATGTATTTGACGAATACATTGATGTGGTGAAACCCAATATGATACATATTGGCCATGATGAGTGGCGTAGTTTTCCGATGAGTAAATCTCCCGCTTTTAAAGAACACAATTATGCAGATCTTTATATTTCTGATGTGAATACCTTATACGATTACCTTACTAAAAAAGGAATAAAAGTTGCGATGTGGGGGGATTTTTTGCTTGAAAGAGTACGAGGTAAGGAGCCAAGGAGTCATAAAACTTTAAAAGGTGAAGAATACAAAGTTCCCGGTGCTATCCCTTTTGAAAGGGTGAAAAACGAAATCCCCAAGGATATCCTGATATTGAACTGGATGTGGGAAGATGCAGTTGGCGGTAGAGAAAATGATGAAACATTTACCAGGGCAGGATTTAAACAAATTTTCGGCAATATGGGAAATGAGGTTACGGATTATGAAGAGCGAATTATTATATCAGATTTCGTTGGTGGTGCTCCGTCTTCCTGGGCAATAACCAACGAATACGTTTATGCACGGGAAGAGCTGGATGAGTTTCTTGGTTGTGCATATTCGTTGTGGACAGGCAAGCAGCTTGATACTGAAACGCTGCATCAAAAGATTTGTAAAATGATGCCTTCTATTCGAAGAAACCTAAGTGGTAAAGCAGATCCCAGCTTCGATGGAGATCCGGTTGTCTCAGTAGATTTGACTTCACATTTCAATAGCGGTGCAAAAGACAAGCGTATGAATTTGGATTTAGCAAGCTTTTCGGAAGGAAATGTTAGCCTCTATGAAAAAACGTTTAATCTATCGCAAAAGTCAAATCAATCTGCAATTGTTGTTGGTGTAAAAGGTATTGGAGATTGTCCTTTTGAAAAAGAAGTAACAGGTATTCAAATCGGTCGGGACGTAAGCAGTCTGATTTTTTTGCATGCCAGTATAAACTCAGGACACATTTCTCCAGCCCACTGCGCACCCTACAATTTCTATAATACTTCTGAGCTTCTTGGATGGTATGAAGTGGTTTTAAAGAAACAATTCCTATTAGATATGGAGTAAATATCAGAGAATATACTTCTGCTGAGAATTGTTACTACAGTGACGCTATCACTGTTGGGGATAAAACATTTTATGTTTTTGAATGGAAGAACACGCGTTTTGGCGCAAAAATTAAGGCCGTAAATTTAATCGGTACCGAAAATACCCGAAGGCACATTATAGATTCCTGTTATGAAGGTGCAGCAGAATTTGAAACCATACCCAGCAATGGACTCATACTGCTTGGGCTCAGCACCGTAGAGGTGAGAAAGGAGCATATTTATCCCTATAAGCAAGTTAAGGACTAATATCTATTACACAATTAATATAAGATTGGAAAGTAAAAGAATAGAGTTTTCCTATAAATAAAACTACAAATTATGGAACTATATATAAAACATTTTTACTCTATGATATTGACTGTTGTTTTCATGTCTTGTAACAATACCTCAATACAACAGGTAGAAACAAAATCGCCAGGTGCTACTCCCAATGATTGGGTGCGCATTGGTCCCGGTGGTGGTGGAAGTACTTTTATCCCTACTTTTTCTTATGCAAATACTGATAAATTTATGATCCGATGCGATATGACCGGCTCTTATCTGACAAACAATGGAGGGAAATCATTTTCACAGATCAACTACCCAAATGGGTCTCGCTCATTTGCCAATGATCCTATGGATTCAAGCACAATATATATCGGGTCATCTTCGCTGAACAAGTCATCAGATGGAGGTGTATCATGGGAAAGGATTTTTCCGGAGAAGGTAGATATCGCAGAGAAATATTTTCTTTGAGATCATGCAAATTTCACCATACGTACAAATGAAGAGTCTTTGTATAGCGTTGGAAGCCAATATAAAGTAGTTAAAAATATCAAAGTAGATCCCAACGATTCAAAGACCATTTATTTTAGTATAAATAAATTCTTCTTTTATTCAACCGATGGAGGTTTGAACTGGGGAAGAATAACCTTATAAGGCTAAGTTCTAATTGTAAAAGCGTTTTATTAAAGAAGCTCAAACGGACGATACGCTGAATCTGTTAACAACATTGTCAGGAATCAATGCATCAAAGTTGTATTACGCTCTCTTATTTTATCGGTATAAGCATACCAGTTTAGATAGTATTGTAAATATTTTGAACTGATACCATTAAATGGACGTAAGAATGTTCTGGGCTGAGAGTGAATATTATTGATGGATTTTCTTATCACACCTATCTACATGTTCTTTGACCAATAGGGCTTTGTACTTAATGGTGGGATTGTTTTTGGCAAAAGCTTTGTGAGAAGAGTGTTTGTTCACAATCAAGGTTGTTTTGTAGGTCAACTTCTCATCCAGTGCATTTGAAATTCTTCTTTGCTCAAGCGTATTGAAGC
>CAYREN010000308.1:0-4388 GCA_964423255.1 uncultured Roseivirgaceae bacterium
ATAAAATCAATTGATTTCTTTTAAACTATCCTTACCTCAGTTTCGAGTAAAATGCCAAACTCGTTTTTTACTTTTTGTCTGATATTTTCAGACAATTCAACAATATCCTGGCCGGTGGCATTATTATTATTGATTAATACCAAAGGTTGATCCACATGAACTGCGGCACCTTTATGTTGTATCCCTTTCAGTTTGCACTGATCGATTAACCATGCAGCAGGGATTTTTATTGAATCATCCGACTGTTTATATGATGGGATTTCAGGATATGATTGTTTTATGGCATTGAATAGCTCAACTTTAACGATTGGATTTTTGAAGAAACTACCCGCATTTCCTATTTTATCAGGATCTGGCAACTTTGCTTTTCTGATATTAATTATGGCATCACTTACATCTTTTATTGAGTATTCATCCTTCCCGGTTTTCAAAAGGGCTTCCTGGATATTGCCATATTTGATATTTACAATTGGATTTCTGGTAAGACGGACAACTACATTAGTGATAAGATACTTGTCTTTTAATTCGTGTTTAAAAATACTGTCCCTATAGCCAAATTTACATTCCTGGTTTGTGAAATATTTTTTTTTGCCATTTTCAAGATTTATTGCTTCAAGGGCTTCAAATGTATTTTTTAATTCAACACCATAAGCACCAATATTTTGAATTGGAGCAGCCCCGACCGTTCCTGGTATAAGTGAAAGGTTTTCAATTCCACCAAAATTCGCACGGATGCAACTATTAACTAAGTCATGCCAGATAACTCCAGCACCCACTTTTAACCAAAAATGATTGTCATCTTCTTTGACTACATGAATGCCAGGGATATTAACCTTCAAAACAATGCCTTCAAAATCACTTGTAAATAGCAAATTGCTGCCACTGCCTAAAACTAAGGTTTTGTCATATCTTTTAATATCTGATTTTACAAAATCTATAGCCTTATCAACTGAATTTAATTCAATAAAATGTTTGGAATTGACATTTAGTCCAAACGTATTTAAATTTTGTAATGAAGTATCCTTTTTTATATCCATAGGTTTTTTGGTGCTTTTGTAAATTTATTATTTCAGTTTTTCAAAAGCATTTATATAACTGTTTTTATAAAGCATTTAGCAATAATTGAATTAGTATAAAAAGTTGATTGATGATTAAAATGTTCTTTTTAGATTAATCTTGGTTGATGCCACTTTTGACAGATTTCCTACCTCATCTCGTAATTTGACAAACAAAGACTTTTCCCCGTCTTCACCTACTAATACATAATTCGAAATATTTGCATTAAATGGTTGCCAAGTTGAATTATTGAATCCTGGATTTTCACTAATCATCATTTCATGAGCGTCGTCAGTTTGAATAGATAATTTGACCTTCTTTTCAGTACTGTTTGTCCATTCTGCCCCATCATCAATACTGAATTGCATTATTTTCGGGGGTGTTGTATCAAGAATTATTTTACTACTTATTATTTCACTTTGGTTACCGGCGTCATCACTAAACTGTGCGTAAATTGTCTTTTCTCCATCGGAAGCTGAAAGCGATAATTCCTTTTTAGTTGAAATGGCTTCCCATTTTACATCCCTAAAACTTTTATTCTCACTAATTCTCATGCCGGTAGCACCTTCTACTTTTAAATCTATTGTAATTTTTCTTTCTTTATTTGTTACAAATTTTGCTCCATCATCAATAGAAATTGATGCGTTTTTTGGAGGATCCAAATCTAACTTAATTGTAGCGGTTATGGGTTCTGATGTATTTCCTGCCTTATCCCTAAATTTTATGAATATATCAACAGTGGGCTTTCCTATTTCAAATTTCCAATCTTTTTTTACATTTGTCATAGGCTCCCACTTGCTGTTAGAAAAGTTGGCAGAATTGCTTATCATCACTTCATGAGCTCCTTTAGCATATAAAAAAATATCTCCTTTTCCTGATTTATCTGTAAGCCACTCCGCATCATTGTTTATGGAAATTTTTCCATCTGTTGGAGGGATTCTGTCCAATTGAATTTTATTGTGGAATTCTTTTGTGACATTTCCAGCTTCATCTTTAAATATGCAGTAAACTATTTTAGGACCGTCTTCGCCTTCAAGTCGCCATTCTTTACTTGTTTTATATGGCTCCCACAAACTTTTCATCCCGCTGGTATCGTTGATATGATTGTTACTTATTGCCATTTCCACAGCACCTTCAACATCAAAATGCAGGGTTACGTTATTTTGAGGATCTGTGCTGAATTCAACTCCATTACCGATTGAAAATTTAACAATTTTTGGTGGAGAATAATCAGACTTTATAGTTTTGCTAATTACATCAGATTCATTTCCAGCCGAATCCTTAAATTTCACATACACATTGTGAACACCTTCGGGGCCTTCAAGAGTCCAAGAAATAGCTGTTTTAAATGGTATCCATTCCCTTTTTGCAAAAGATGGACTATTTGCTATTTTCATAAAATTTGCACCTTCGGCTCTTAAAGAGAGGGAAACGCGCTTATTTTTATTTCGCACAAATGGATCGTTATTGTTGATAACAAGATCACAATTGGAGGGTGGGTTTCTATCTAAAATAATTCCATACGAATAAATTTTAGAGAAATTTCCTGCTTTGTCTTTGAGTCTTATAAAAACAGATTTAGGGCCATCTTCATCACCATCAAGCTTCCAGTTTTCAATATTTTCTTTTAAGGGGATAAGTTTTACCTCTTCAAAATCAGGTACATTGGTAATTTGCATACCTATCACATCTTCATCATGTTGAATTTGTAGATTTACAAGTCCATCAGCATGATTGGTACGTTTGTCCCCATCGTTAATAATCAATTTCCCTTTGGGTGGGGTCATGTCCAACATGATTTTTGCAGATGCAACTGCAGAAATATTTCCAGCTTCATCTTTATATCTTCCATATACATTTTTCAGACCATCTCCAGATAGGATTGTCCAGTCTGGACGTTGTTCATTAAATACTTCCCATTTTGAATTTCTTAGATTATTCGGATTATTACTGTACTGTGCTTCAAATGCATCATCGACATCACTATTTAGCATCACCTTCAGACTAATGCTCCACTCACTTTCTTCATTGATATTAAATGAAACTATTGTGGGCGCACTTCGGTCTAAAAAAATATTTGATTTGGCTACTTTCGAGATATTTCCTGCCGGATCAATCAACTTAACATAGATTGATTTTAAGCCATCGGTTTCACTGTCCAATTGCCAATTGGTAATAGATGTAATAAATGTTCTCTCCTCTGCTCCTTCAAAATTTGGTATGTTACTGATCAACATTTTTATATTTTGCGGAGGTTCCCTAGAAAATATCTTAAGCGATACTATGCCTTTGATATTGTTTGTATATTTTCGACCCTGATCAATGGTTATTTGTGCAGTGGCTGGTAATGTTGTGCTATAATTAATTGAAGCTTCCACTGGATTTTTTGTAGTATTTTTAGCTTCATCCATAAAATAGGCCTTTACACTCTTGATACCTTGTAGAGAATCTGTATTCCACATTATTTCCATCTTTCCTGATTCATCAGGTTTGAAGTCGAAATTTTTTCCTATGCCGCGACTAACAATTCTTACCATCGTGGCATCTTTTGCGGTTAGGGTTATTTTAAATTTTTTTGACCGTGTATATTTATTTCCATCATTGATAACAATCTTTGCATTTGTAGGAGGAGTTACATCCAAAATTATGTTTGAGCTTATTGCCTCTGACTCATTTCCTGCCAGATCGCTAAATTTTGCATAAACAATTTTCTCACCATCTCTAGATCCAACATCAATTACCCATTTTATGGATTCTTTATAATTTTCCCATCTGCCATTTTGAAATTGAGCTGTGTTAGATAGCATTACTTTATCAGCCTCATCAGCTTTGACATTTATTAAAACTCTTCCCAGCTTATCATTTGTATATTTATCACCTTTATTGATAGCAATTACCAAATTTTGAGGGGGGGTAGTGTCGAATATAATTTTATTACTTTCTATGGGAGAGCTGTTTCCTGCTTTGTCTTTTAATTGTACATAAATTCTTTTTTCTCCATCACTACCTGTGATTTGCATTTTCAACTTTCCTTCTGAATAGGGTTGCCATTCTGAATCAGATAAATTAGGATCAAATCCGATTTTAATAAATTCAATTAATGACTTGTCAGTTTTAAGTGATTTTATCTCAACTTCGATGTTTTCATTGTTAGTGTATTTTGATCCCCCATTAATTCGAATTCCAATTAGTGGGAAAGAGGTAATATTATATTCATTATTGAGAAGTGAAATTTCGGCACTATTTGCCGACACCTCTGCGGTATAGATTATAAAAAAGGAAACTAATAAAAGCCAGGTTAATTTTAACATAGTCAGTTGCTAACTAAAAAA
>CAYREN010000308.1:4488-6230 GCA_964423255.1 uncultured Roseivirgaceae bacterium
TAAAAAAATCATAATATACAAATTTACGATTTAAGTTTATTTTATAATTAAATTCCTATACAGGATATGGTTATAGACGTTTATGTAATGAAATTCATCAATTTGCACTCTGACAAATTTCTATAATTCTAAAAATAGTTAAAATTACTATTTGCAATGTTTTCTAAGTAATTCTTGTGCATATTCTGACCCCAATTGAAAAGCCTTTTTCCAATCAGTACATGCACCTGTTTTATCCTTTAATTCCAACTTAAGTAATCCACGATTTGTATATGGCGCAGGTATACTACTATCTAATGTTATTGCATAGTTAAAGTCGTCCATTGCACCTTCATAATTTTCCGTTTCAAAAAGAAAAATGCCTCTTTTAAAAAAGTTCTCACCACTATTGGGATTATGCAAAATTGATAGATCATAATTTCTCAATGCTTTTTCATCTTCAAACTTGGCCGTATATATTTCTGCCCGCATGAGAAAAATACCTGGGAATTCGGGATCTAATTTGAAAGTAGTTGCCAGGTCGTCTAAAGCTAATTGATAATCTTTGGTTTCATAATAAGCAGTGCTTCTTTTAAAATATACATCAGGGTTGGAAGGATTTATTTTTATAGCAAGTAAAAAATCGCTAAAAGAGTCATCAATTTTTCCAGTAGCTAGTTGACACAACGCCCTGTAAATAAAATAGTCTTCTTGATGGTTATTTAAAGCAATTGCTTGCGAAAGATCTTTGTTGGCAGCCTCATACTGACCGAGATAAAAATATGATAACCCCCGGTTATAAAAAGCAACATCAATAAGTTCATCAGATTCAATAATGGAAGTAAAGTCATTTACTGCCGCATTGAATCTATTGGTTTTTAAAAGAAGATTTCCTCTTTCATATATTAATTCAATATTTAAGGAATCTATTGTAAGTACGTAATTTAAATCTTCCAAAGCTTCTTCATAATCATCATTTTCTAAATATATGAGTGCCCTAAAGGCTCTGACTTCAATGTCTGTCGGATCGACATTTATAGAAAAGTTAATATCCTTAAACATTCCTTCATAGTCCTCTTCGTGATATTTGCATAATGCCCGTTGATAATAATAATCTGAATCAAAAGGGTCAATCGTCAGGGCATAGCTAAGATAGTAGCTAGCGCTATCATACCTTCCGGAATAATAATGACACATGGCAATGCCGTAAAATCCGAGATCCGCCTCGGTGTCAGCTGAGATTACCTTGCGGTAATCGTCAATGGCAAGATTGAAATTATCTAATTCGAGGAAAGAATCGCCCCGTGCTATCAAATAATAATTATTGTCTGCATTTATTATTAATGCCGTGTCATAGTATGTGATAGATTCAAGATATCTTCCCTGAAGATAATTTATGTAGCCAATATTGTAATATGTGGTATCGTTTTGGGAGTCGTGTCTTAGACTTTCCTTTAGATCAGATAATGCTCCCTTCAATTTATTTGTTTCTATTTTTGCCAGTCCACGAGAAATGAATAATGCGGAAGTAGGATTGTTTTTTATTTGGTCATCCAATAATATTATCGCATTCTCAAAGTTTCCTATCGACAAATAATAGTTTACAGAATCAGTTTCTATAGATTTTGGATTCCGTTGTCCAAATGATAATACAGTTTGAAAAATTAATATTGATAATAGTAAAAGTCTTGCCACCGTTTAGTTTTTGATACTAAAATACTCAGAAAACAAAGATGTTGCATAAAAGGTAATAAAATAGTTAA
>CAYREN010000309.1:0-6207 GCA_964423255.1 uncultured Roseivirgaceae bacterium
AGGTATGGTAGTTGGCTACATATTAGGTGTCATATTCATTCCAAAGTATATTAGTCAGAACACTGCATTATTGGCGTCAACCATTTCAGGTGTTGTTGTAACTATATTGATCGTGTCATTTCCAGCAGCGACATCAATATATCTCGTTGCCTTTCTTGGGCTTGCCAATGCGCTAATGTGGCCTGCAATATGGCCATTGGCCATTGCCGACCTGGGGAAATTTACTAAAATGGGATCTTCTTTGTTAGTGACAGGGATAACGGGAGGGGCATTTCTTCCACTGCTATTTGGGTATGTTGCGGAGATATCATCACACCAATTCGCCTATTTGGTTTGCATACCCGCCTATCTTTATATTATGTACTATGCTTTGTTTGGAAGTAGAATAAGGAATTAAATGAAAGATTTAATAGCTAGCAAATTTATATTTTCTATTCTGATATCGATCTTATTTATAAATTGGAGTTGTACTGAAAAAAAGAGGCCTCCAAATATTATATTTATTTTGGCAGACAATCTTGGTTATGGTGATCTTGGATGTTTTGGCTCGAAACTTCATAAAACACCAAATATTGATAAATTGGCACAGGAGGGTATAAAACTAACTTCCTTATATTCATCATCTGGTGTATGCACTCCTTCCCGTGCCAGCCTGATGACAGGTTGCTATGCTCAAAGAGTGGATATGAGTTTAAGCGAAAAAGGTGGCTGGGTACTAAGACCTATTTCCTCCAAAGGACTAAATCCAAATGAAATTACACTTCCTGAAATGCTTAAAGACAATGGGTATGCAACTGCATGTATTGGCAAATGGCATTTAGGAGATCAATCTGAAAGTTTACCAAGGCAACATGGCTTCGATTATTTTTATGGTATTCCATATAGTGAGGACATGATTCCATCATTTGACCCTTCCTGGCCAGAATTACCCCTTTTACAAAATGACGAAATTATTGAAGCACCTGCTGATTTAAAAACCCTTACTCGCAAGTATGTTAAAGAGGCCATAAAATTCATAACTGATAATAAAGACAAGCCATTCTTTTTATATTTTCCTCATAATCTTCCTGGAAGTAGAGCTATTCCTGTAATTGATGAAAACTTTTCTGGCAAATCAGCAAATGGCCCATGGGGTGATGCAATAAAAGAAATAGACTGGTCGGTGGGGCAAATTGTAAATACAATTAAAGAATTAGGTCTAAATAACAATACCTTGATAGTTTTTACTTCTGATAATGGAGCGCCAAAAGGACTTTCAGGAAGTAGCAAGAGAGGGAGTAACGATCCCTTTTCTGGTGCAGGTTACTCAACAATGGAAGGTGGCATGAGAGTTCCCGTCATTGTGAAATGGTCAGGGTCAATTCATGGAGGTGTTTCTAATGATGAACTTTGCACGATGATGGATTGGTTGCCAACATTTGCTTTTCTTTCCGGAGCACCAATTCCACAAGATCGAATTATTGATGGCAAAAATATTTGGCCAATTGTTTCCGGAGCAGAAAATGCTAAATCTCCACATCAGGTATTCTATTATTTTCTCATGGATCAACTGCAAGCTGTGAGAATGGATAACTGGAAACTTCATTTGCCTTTAGATAATAAGTATGATGGTGGAGATAAATCAATTTTTTATGGCAGTAGTGAGCTGAAATTAATTGATTTGAGTAAGGATATCAAAGAAGAACATGATGTAAGTGGGCAATATCCCCAGGTAGTAATGAAGTTACTGTTGTCTGCTGAACTAGCTTCTAAAAACCTTGGAGACCCAACACACAAAGGCGTAGAGGTTCGGCAGGCATTATATGTGAAAAACCCAATTCCGCTAATTATGGAATAATCCGCTACATTAATTATTATCGATAAAATAAAAACAAAATGACAAATCGAAGGAATTTTATTAAACAAGCATCTGCAGCTGGATTACTTAGTACAATGCCCAATGTATTATTTGCGCAACAGAAAAATGCTGATGATAAAATCTGGGCTCTTCTTCTACACTTAAGTGTTAATATGTGGAAAAAATATTATCCTGATCTGCAATTGAGTGAATCACTATGGAATGATGCTTTAGAGAGGATGGTTAAGACAGGAATGAATATGGTTGTGATTGATTTAGGTGATGGAATAAAATATAATAGCCACCCTGAAATAGCTGTTAACAATGCCTGGACAGTAACACGATTGAAAGATGAACTGAAAAAAATTAGTGGAATGGGTTTAGAACCTATTCCGAAAATGAATTTTTCAACATGCCATGATGCCTGGTTGGGCAACTATGGAAGGATGGTATCAACGAAACAATATTATGATGTTTGCAAAAATCTTATCGCAGAGGTAATTGATATCTTTGATTCACCACGTTTTTTTCATTTGGGCATGGACGAGGAGAATGAACAAAATCAAAGAACTCACGATTTAGTTACAGTTCGTCAAAATAATTTGTATTGGGGTGATATGTATTTTCTTTTTGGAGAGGTATTCAAAGGAGGAGCACGACCCTGGGTCTGGCAAGATTATATTAGATATCATCCTGAAAAAGTTGCTAAAATGATGCCTAAGTCAGTCTTACAAAGTAATTGGTATAACCGCAGTGATTTTGGAGAGCCATACAATAAATCTGTGAAAGCATATGTTGACCTTGAGACTTTGGGTTACGATCAAGTGCCGGGAGGTAGCAATTATTATGAGGGAACAGACGATTGTTTTCTTGCAAATGTAAAATTTTGCTCAGAAAATATCGCTGATCAAAGGCTGCTTGGGTTTATACAATCTCCATGGAAACATACCATTGAAAAGAATAGAGCACAGCTTTTAAAAAGTATTGATCTGGCAGGTGAAGCAAAAATTTGGTTTGATAAAAATCGTAAATAATTAAGTATTCCTTTCTAAAAAGGGTGCTTTAAAATGAATTAGTTGCGTTAAAAACTCTAAATAAATACTTTGAAATGAAGAAGAGTCATTTTTATCACTTTCTGATTTCGATCCTCATTACATGTATTTTTTCTATAAGATGCAATAGGTACCAAAATACGGAATCTGGTGTTTCTGTCAATGGTAACCATTACATGAAAAATGTACCTCCTCAACCAAGTGAAGAAACCTGGAGTTTTATTGATGATCTTAAAGCTCCCATGTGGACAAAGCACATCTGGGAATCAGCCAAAGTCTCCAATAAGCATGTAAACCTTTCCAATGGTGTAACAATTAAAAAGAGTTTTGCTGACCCCAATAAAAGACTTGAGACTGCTTATAATGACTTACATAAATTTTTCGATTCCGGAGGTATAACCTCTCACAATGGTAAATATGTTATTGAAACTATAAAAGTAAATGAGCTTCAAGTGGAATCATTCAGGATTGATGTTCAAATGGGGAGTTGTCGAATAATGGCAGGTGATGTTGAAGGAATACGTCGAGGAATTTTTCAACTTGAAGATGAAATGCTCCGTTTGAGAAGCTCACTTCTTCCCTTGGGAATCATTGAAAAGAAGACAGCTATTAAAAGACGTATTTCACGTTGTTTTTTTGGCCCCATCAAACGTCCTCCAAAATTGAAAGATGAATTGATGGATTCTGTAAATTACTATCCCGAACAATACCTAAACAGACTTGCTCATGAAGGAGTCAATGGATTGTGGCTTACCATTGAGTTTCGTGATCTTGTAGCGACAACTTTCACACCCGATGCAGGGAAGGATGCGGAATATCGACTTGCCAAACTTAAAAAAACTGTAGAATCTTGTTTGAGGTACGGTATCAGAACATATATATTTTGTATCGAACCTCGATCAAGAGATTTCGATAGTCAGGCATTAAAAAAATATCCTGAGTTGGCAGGCGCTTCACTAGGTAATAGAAATTTTTTCTGCCCCATAAGCCAAACTGCTCATAAATACTTGTATGAATCTGTAAATAAAATATTCTCGGCCATTCCCGAACTTGGTGGAATGATCAATATTACGCATGGCGAAAGAGGTACAACATGCCTGAGCGTTGTTCCTGCAACATCTGATTATAAAGGTAAAATCAACTGCCCAAGGTGCTCACATAAAAAACCTTGGGAAATTTTACAAGCTTCACTTTCAGCTATGGAACAAGGCATGCACGATGCATCCCCCGATGCCGAATTGATAAGCTGGCTCTATATGCCGCAACCCCAGCGATTTGCCACCGGAGATTCATTTGATCTTGGCGAGTGGGTTTATGACTTACCTGCTCATACTCCTGAAGGGGTGATCTTGCAGTTTAATTTTGAATCAGGCGTAACTCGTACCGAATTTGGAAAGTTATTGGTAGGTGGCGACTATTGGATATCAAACCCTGGCCCAAGCTCCAGATTTGAGCGTATCTCCGTTACTGCCAGAGAAAGCTGTACAAAGGTATCGGCAAAAATTCAGACCGGGAATTCTCATGAAGTAGCCACAACTCCATATGTGCCTGTCCCATCTTTGCTTTATAGGAAATTTAAAGCAATGCGTCGTCTTGGGATATCACACACAATGCTATGCTGGTATTTTGGCAATTATCCTGGTCTTATGAATAAGGCTGCCGGATTGTTGTCTATGGATCCGTTCCCTCCGGATGAACATACATTCCTAAAACAACTTGCTTCAATCGACTGGAAAGAGGAAGATGTAAACGAAGTTGTTAAAGCTTGGGAATATTTTAGTGATGGTTATGAAAATTATCCTCTAACCAATATGTTTCAATATTATGGCCCCATGCATGATGGCCCTGTTTGGCCACTATTGCTAAAGCCAGTTGATGCCCCTTTGTCTCCTTCGTGGCAGATAGGCTCAAGCAGCACACTAAAACCATGGCCTCCAAGTGGTGACCGTATTGGGGAATGTATCGGTGAGATATTGACTCTTGAAGAAACTGTTGAGCTTACCAACAGAATTACAAAATCATGGCAAAAAGGAGTAGAAATCTTTGATGCAATGGAGCAAAACTATTCAAATGAGCCGGAAAGAATCAAGGATATCGGCGTGGCCAAAGCCCTTGGTATTCAGTTTCAAAGTGGATATAACATTCTTCATTTTTATCTTCTTAGAGAAAAAATGTTGAGAATGGATGGAAGAGAGCGTATTGAAATACTTGACCAGCTTTCTGATATTATCCGCGAAGAAGTAGAACTTGACAAACAATTACTTACACTTTGTGAAAATGATTCTCGGCTCGGATTTCATTCTGAAGCTGAAGGTTACAAATACTTTCCTGAAAAAATCAAGTGGCGCATGAATCAATTACAAAGTGTTTTGGCCAAAGATGTGCCGGAACTAAAAAAAATTATTCTAAACGATGAACTATTATTCCCTCAATATACCGGCTTACGACCTGAGGGAGCAATCGCTTACGCTATCGCCACAAATGAATCTAACAAACCCAGTTCCATTGGTTTGCGTCCTAGTGAACTGAAGTGGCAAAAATTAACATTTGGACCGAAAGAAAATGAAATTATATGGGCATCTGAATGGAATAATAAAGATTTACATATTTGGCTTCAGGATAAAGCGGGCTGTGAACAAAAAAATGCCCAGCTATCTATATCACAAATACAAATTAAGATAGAAACGCAACGGCTTCATCCTGTACAGAAATTTATTTTCAATCCAGAAAATGAGTTGACAGATGAAAATCTGAAACGTCTTGAAAATAAAAATGGTGAATGCTATTTCAAAATTCGTATTCCCTTGGAGAAATTAAGAATAACTAACAACCCCATTCAACCTATAAGGGTTGATATTATGGTACAACGGAAAAATGGAGAAAAACACTCATGGTGCTCAAATAACCCTGCCACGCACCGATTGATGTTAGGAGTAGAAAATCCAATAGACCTTGGTTGGTTGATGTTTGAATATGAAAAGTAAAACAGTTTTTGATATCAACTGGAAAAATGCTTATCAACAATTCAGCGTTAAAGAAACAAATTATTCGTCTGCTTACAGGGCACAGGAAATCTACTCATCATTATTTTGACAAAATGGAAATAGGGCAGCAAAAACCCTGATGAAGTACTAATCGCGGTATTGGCAATCAATCATTAGGCGCAGTAAAAAATCATTCAAACCCCATAGCATTCACCGTAGCATTGCGCAAAGGTGAATAGCAAACTCTGCTACCAAAGGTAAGAGTTCAATCCCGAAGGATTTCGGGACTACAATGAACCGAAGCCTTACTTCTCACCATTGTAGCTTAATTGTT
>CAYREN010000310.1:0-6159 GCA_964423255.1 uncultured Roseivirgaceae bacterium
AGTTTTCCCTGTCGGTGTAAGTCATACAATATTGACATGCATGCTACCAAAAAATTAATCTACACTCAAATACCCAACTTAAAGGAATTCTTAAAATATTGAAAATTTGGGGTTGGAAACAAGAATAAATCCATGATTGACTCCATTGAAATGATTATAAATCAAGATATTCTCCCCTCGAGTTTCTCCTCTTCGAAAGATTGTCTCAACAGGTAATGGTACTTGCTGAGAAGCAATCCATAAAGCAAACCCTGAAACAGAACCATATTCACCCACTAAGTTTTTGAAGGAAAGAACCCACTGAGTTTTAAACCTATCCTCTAAAAGCCTATGATAAAAAGTATCTCCTTTAACATCCCCATTAAATCCTAATATGAGCGTATTAATGTCCTTTGTTTTTAAATTGTTCTTTTCAAGGAATAAACTCAATGCTATTTCTAACTCTGCAAATTTATTTGTTTGAATCATGCTCACATCATGGACAATCGCCAGATGATTTTCTGAGCTATTGCTCATTATAAACATTGTAGCGCCTTCACCAGATACAGACCCTTTTGTTTGGGATTTCAATAACTTTTTTGAAGGTACAGGATGGGTTTTAAGTAATCCTCTATGGTAATCAATATTATAATTATAATCCGAAATTTCTTCGGAACATCCTACAAGAAATTTCTTTCCTGACCCTTCTTCAATAAGCATCAGCACATCCAATAAAGATGATTCAAAAGCTAATCCAGAGCTAACATAGGTGGTGTTATAATTAGCATTTTGACTTATTAGAGCAAGTGCACCGGAGACGGCATTTGAAGTACTCATCACAAAATTTGTTGGAGTAAGTGTTCCTTCCTGGTATTTTATAATTTGTTCTAGAAACTTTACACAATTATCCAGGCTACCATTTGACGTGCCAATAATAATACCATCTAACATCGGATGGTTTTGCAAAAGTGGAGTCCCTGCACCCACTCCTAATCTTGATATCTTTCCCATCCTCCTCAAATTCCCTTTTGATATAATATCTTTATAACCTGGCTCTATTGCATAGTAATTATTGTCTTCGTAAGAAATAATTCCCTTTTTGAAGGGGACATCTTCAAATGTGTGCTGTGGTGAAATACATGATCTATCTATAATATACATCATGATTTTTTGAAAATTAGTGCAGTGCAGTTTCCGGCAAATCCAAAGGAATTTGATAGTACATTGTCGATAGAAACTATATTTTTAAAATCTTGTACATATATTTTCTGAGTAGGGTCTGAATAATGAGCATCTTCAATCTGATAAATTTCATTATGATTGATGGCTAGAATACTGAATATAGCTTCTATTGCACCGGCAGCTCCCAAAGTATGACCCGTATAAGATTTTGTCGATTCGAAAGGTGGAGGTTTTTCGAAAACATTATAAAATGACTGTAATTCTGTTCGGTCATTATTTTCTGTCCCAGTACCATGGGCATTGATGAAATCAATATCGGATGGGTGAAGGCTGGCAATTTCCAGTGCTTTTTTCATAGCATTTGTTGGGCCTATTGCATTTTCTGAAATTGCTGAAGAGTGAAAAGCATCGTTAGCATTTCCGTATCCAATAATTTCAGCT
Organism: uncultured Roseivirgaceae bacterium; assembly: GCA_964423255.1. GTDB lineage: Bacteria > Bacteroidota > Bacteroidia > Cytophagales > Cyclobacteriaceae > JAAUQL01. Next base: position 1,603 of record CAYREN010000310.1, read on the forward strand.
AATCTATTTTTACCTTTTGAGCATACGTCAGACTCCAAAACCAAATAACCTGCACCTTCTCCAAGAGTCAATCCGTCTCTGTCAACAAAAAATGGGCGACATTTTTTTTCTGATAATATTCCTAAAGCATTAAATCCATTAACCGTGAATTTTGCCAGACTGTCAACTCCCCCAACAATAACTCGTTTTGCACGACCAGATTTTATTAATCTGGCTCCTAACATTATTGCATTTGCTGAAGAAGAGCATGCGGTGTTAATTGTTCCTGTAATGCCTTTTATATTCAGCCTTTCAACGAGATTTGTAGTATGCGCACCGCAAGAAAATGTATTGATATAAACCGATGATTTGCCATTGGCGGATGTAGCATCATTATACAATTCGTCTGTATGGCACATGCCACCAACGGTACTGGCCGAAATAAGCGCTGTGTCATGGTCAGAGAGTTCGGCAGAACTTATTGCGGCTTGCTTTATAGCTTCTTCAGCAGCGATGATTGAAAATAAATCTGTTCTGGAAAATGGTATATTCTGAGCCAGATTTAATCTTTTTCTTAATGTTTCATCACTACAGCCAACCTCTCCAAAGAATCGGGAATCACTGTATTTTGAATTAAAATATTTGGCTTTTTTAATTCCTGATACACCTTGCCTCAATGCTAAATGGTTACTCTCGACACCTATTCCAAGAGCCGATACAATACCCATTCCTGTTACAAAAACCTGTCTCATATACGCCAGGTAAAGGTTTAAGATGTCTGATGTGTAATGATGTAATCAACGATCGTATTTATATCACCTAATATTTTTCTACCTTCGGTTGGGTTGGTGATTTTTATATCATATTCTCTTTCTAAAAGCACAATTAGCTCTAAGGAATCAATTGAGTCGAAGCCCATTTCTTCCCCAAATAGTGGTACATCATCCTTAAAATCTTCAACAGAAATATCATTCAAATTCAGATAAGTTATAATGTGCTCCTTTAATTCTTTTTTTAAAATTTCCCTGTTCATATATGTTTATAATAACTTTTCAATTTTAACTATTACTGCTACCTGACACAAAAGTATAAATGCTAATAAATTTCTCAAAGATGGCCATAAATCATTCCAATTTCCATCACTAAGAAATAAAGTATAAAAAGCATCTAAACTTTGCCGCAATGGTGAAAACCAACTTATGTTTTGCAGGTAATCTGGCATCATAAATACAGGAACCCAAATGCCGCCTAAAGCTGCAAAAATAATAATAGATATTGCTCCTAAACCATTTGCCTGCACTGGAGTTTTCACATATATTCCAATCAGCATCGCATAGCTGACAGCGGCAAGGCCTGATATTAGTACCACCGCAGCAAATGCCGGCCAATTTTGAGGAATTTCCAGTAGTGGTAAATTTATGTATTCAAACAATGTCGCACCAAACGAAAAAATAACTATTACTTGCAAAACAGCCACCATTAGGTACAAAATCATTTTAGCTGAGAAAGGCCACAATATCGAAGATGGCATGGTCTTGAGCCGAACAAAACTACCACTAACTTTTTCTTTTACGATATTTCCACCTAAAGAAATTACCATAAAAAACATGGCAAATATTGTCCAGGCAGGTACGTTGTGCTGTGATGCATTTATTGCTACCGGAGCACTTTCTCCTTTGGCGGGAATGGCAAGAATCTCTACTCTATTTCCAGCAATTAATTTTGTTACATTATCCGAATTTTGCTCAATTTCCATATCGGCATAAAGTAATCGAAGCATCAGCGAGTTTTCTATTTTGAATAAATATGCCTCAAGGATGTTAGAAATTGTCATGGTGAAACTTTCTTGCAAAATTGGATCGTAATATAAATTTAATCTGGGTGTAGTAAAAGAATAGTTATCAATACCATCGACAATACCAAAATCGTACAACACATGCTGGCTGATATTTCGGGCTCTATTTTCTAATTGCAATGAAAAATTTTCCGGAATAGAGATGGCTGTTAGTGCATTTACATTTTTTAATGACGCAATCATTTCATTTTCATTCAGGTCATTATTAAAATGCAATCCAAACATTCCCGATTTTGATAAGAGCGAAATCAGGCTATCTCCCTGCACACCGTTGTCGTGATTGACGACTAACATTTTAATCCGGTTTTTATTTACGAGTTGGAAGGCGCTATCTTGAACAATCGTGACAACTGTGACAAGTAACAGGGGCATGACAAACATAAACAGCAAGCCTACCTTGTCGCTCCATAGTATAAGCGTTTCTTTTTGTATAGCTGACCAAAATTTAAACATTATTAATCACGGTATGACTCCCCAGTTTTAATGATAAAATACTCTTCCAAACTGTCGATGTTTTCATTCTTAAGAAGAAAATCCAGTGGCCCCGACACTAAAATTTTTCCAAAATCAATTAATGCAAAGCTTGAGCAAAATTCTTCTGCATCCTTCATATTATGTGAAGAGTAAATGATGGTAGTTCCACGAGCATTTTCCTCTTTTAAAAAAGTGAGAATAGCACGTTTACTTTGCACGTCAACACCTACTGTAGGTTCATCAAGAAATAATATTGCCGGCTTATGAAGCATCCCTATAGCCAGATTTATGCGTCTTTTCATTCCTCCGGAAAATTCTTCAATTTTTTTGTTAGCAACATTTTTAAGTCCAAGAATATCCAGCAACTTTTCTGTTTGCGATTTCACTTCAAGTTTGCTCAAATTATACATTGCTCCAAAAAATTGTAAATTTTGGGTTGGCGTTAATTCTTCGTAAAAGGCATAATCTTGCGGAACATACCCAATGTGTTGCTTTAAAGATTTGTTACTAAGAGTTCGTCTATTAATGTCATAAGAAAAAGAACCGGATGAAGGTTTTAATATCCCACACAATATGGAAATTAAGGTTGTTTTGCCTGCTCCATTAGGGCCAAGGATTCCATAAATATCTCCTTGTAAAATGTCCAAATTGACTTTATCCAGACTATATGTTGATGCACCCTTATATTGCTTAGACAGATTGTCAATATGCACACAGGAAGGATTCATTAGAAACGGAATTTTATCTTACCCAATTTTTTGAATATTTTTTTTTCAACATCGCTGATTTCTATCAACCGTTCGGCTGACTCATTGAAGTCACTTTGTTCAGTGATTCTTCCCTTGTATATCCCCGCCATTTGAATTGCCGATGAACGCCATAGATCTCCAGATTTTGAAATTTCATCTGAAATTTCATTTAGTTCATCCCTTTTCATAATGGCAGCAGCTTCTTCCAAAAACGCTGCATATATAAATCTGAATCCCCCACCTCCAGTACCAATTTCTTCTTGCATTCTCACAATTTGACCAAGATATAAACCAGCTTTTCTAATGCCCAGTTTATCTCTCCATTTCTTGATTTTATTGGCTGTGTGTTTTATTCCATTTACCCCAGCGAATGGTACTGGAATATTAACCATATCGCGGACATTGCGTTTTATGCCATTGGCAATAGCTTGCTTTATCTTGGCTTCATCTACTTTTTTTGCATTGACCGGATAATACAGCAAACCTCTTGGAGCGAGAACACCTTTTGCAAAACGAACTTTTTCAAGATCAGAGGAATTTAATAAAGTAGGTGTTTCCATAATAGGATCGCTCACTAAATATTCGCCGTTTTCTTTCCCATAAATTATTAAATTATGTGCATTGAAGTGAAACCGGTATTCAACCGGAAAGTAAGGCAAATGAAATACACCAACTTGGCATCCCACAGGTTGGTTATTGTCAAGGAGTTGATCTAAAAATTTCTGTCCGGCCTCTGGATTCCTAAAGGATTTACGTTTTACCTTTAAATCCAGTGCTTTGCAGGTGCGCCTAAAGATAGCCCCCGGCATAGTTCTAAAAGATATGCCAGGTCCATTGTTGACTTTGAGAAAAGGAATATGGATATAAAACAAGCCTGAACCAATGCCAAAGGCCAAAGGTTCAGTAATAAAATCTATTCCATAATGTTGTAGTAGGCTTGTCGTAACTCCATTTTCGCAATGAGCAGCTTGTATGTGATTGAATTTTGACGAATTATTCACCTTTATAATTGACGAGTTCTGTTATAGATAATTCAAAGATATCTGCATATTTCTCCAGCTTTTTCTGGCTCAATTTTTTGAAAATTACTGGACGAAAATGACGTTTTACAGTAAATGAAAAAAAACCGGTATACGCTGCTAGTATAGAAACATCCATTAATTTCTTTTCCATAAAATAGTATATCGGACTTTTATTCCCTATTGCAACTTCTTTTCGAGCAGATGCTATTCTGTTATCAACTTCTTCCCATGCAGAATTTAAAGCATCAATTTTTACCTCCCATCCTGTGCTTAAAGCGGTTTCGAATTTACCTTGGTCATTCTTCACATAGCATACTTCCTTAGTCGATTTTGATAAAGCTCCATTATCTTGTGGGAGGTCTTCCTTTTTCATCTGTTTAGGTTTTCAAATATTTAATCTACATAAATAATCCTTATGGAAGAATCAGCGAAATTAACAATCTAATTTGGATTCACGATTTTAGCAAACCGTCAACCA
>CAYREN010000311.1:0-6148 GCA_964423255.1 uncultured Roseivirgaceae bacterium
CTCGTAGATCATTTCTCTATGTGTACTGTCATGGCTGGAAAAGTTTTCTGACAGTTAGCACCTTTACAGAAATTATCCAACTACAATGCATAGAAAATTAAAGAAGGAAGAGAATCAGCAACAGGTTGGTTACTTTTTGTTCTGGCTGTATATTTATTTTGTTATAGATTTTTTTTTACATCTGTCAGCGCGTATTCCAGGGTATGGTGTCATTCGTCCAACATTATTGTTGGTGGTATTGATAACGATTCTCCTTGTCTCACAAAAAGACAAATTATCTGGGGTTGTAAATGATCCGGTATTTAAAGTAATAAAGTGGTTATTACTTTATTTGATTGTCACCTTGCCTTTGGTGACATGGCCTGGAAGTGTTATAGCAAATAATCTCTCTGGATTTATAAAGGCAATAGTTTTCTTTTTTTTTACGGCGCTTATTATTGATACAGAGTCGCGTTTAAGAATATTTTTATTCGTATTTATTTCCGCTCAAACATTTCGTGTGCTTGAGCCATTATATTTAAATATAACAGAGGGGTATTGGGGAGACAAGACTTATTTGGGGTACGGCGAGTTTGCGGCACGATTGTCTGGTGCTCCAGCAGACATTGTAAACCCAAACGGCCTGGGCTTCATAATAGTTACTGTAATACCGTTTTTATATTATTTGGTTTGGCAAAGCCCATCAAAAATATTTAAACTGTTGTCCTTGGGGGTTTTACCGTTACTGATCTATGCGCTTATATTAACTATGTCAAGAGGTGCGTTTCTTGCGCTTTTGGTTGTTCTCTGGATGATTTTTAAGGCATCGAAGCATAAATTTTCTTTTATTGTGCTAATGTTGGTTGGGGCGATATTTATTTGGTCTAACTTATCGAACAATCATAAAGATCGATACATGTCATTGATAAGTTCAGATGCCAAACAGTCATCCACAGTGGACGGTCGTTTTAAAGGCATGGGTAGTGAATTTAGTGTAGCACTAAGGCGCCCACTTGTTGGGCATGGATTGGGCACATCGGGCGAAGCTAAAAAACATGCAGGTGTTGGGTGGATGATATCGCATAATTTATATGCAGAAGTTTTGATAGAAATAGGTGGTCTTGGTTTTATACTATTTTTTATGTTTTTGAAATCAATTTATATAAAACTCAAGGACAATTTAGAGAAAATTCAGTTGTCAGATGAAAAAACATTTGTCTGGAGATTAAATACATCGTTAAAAACAGTGTTCTGGATGTATGTAGTATACAGCGTCAACTATTTCGGGTTATCGACGTATTACTGGTATATGTTCGCAGGATTAACAATTTCCTTTTCAAGGATCTATTTTCAAGATGATGTTTTGTCTAAAAAATAGATTTAATCTCAATCTCAGCCTGTATAGAGGATGTCTTTAGGAAGTCCTTTCGGGTTGGACGAATGAATAATAGAGGAAAAAAAGTTATTTTTATATATAGATGTTGTTCTGGTTGGCGATCTTTTTTTGGTGTGTTTAATGTGAATTGGTTGATTATAAATTATTTCTTTGTTTTTTATATTTCATTTATATGTGTTCTTTATCACTTGATTTTCAACTGGAATGGCAGGGCTGGTCGCTCAAGGTGGTTAACTAATGAAAAATGTCCGCCGTAAACGAATATTGTTAGTTATCAGGCATCCTGTTGGGGGTATTCGAACATATATAAAGTATATATATGGACAAAGCGTTTTTGATTTATTCGATTTTACAGTACTGACACCAGATAATAACCTAGATAAATTTTTTAATGAAATATTTATGGGGAGAAACCTAGAATATATTACATTTGAAAATAATATTGATTTGCTAAAAAATGTTTATAAATATGTGTCAACAAATAAAGTTTCTCTTGTTCATTCCCATGGGTTTACGGCTGGAAGTTTATCAGCAGTAATTACCAGCTATACTAGCATACCTCACCTGATGACTGCACATGAGGTTTTTCAAAAAAATCAGTTTGTAGGCTACAAAGGAAGAATTAAGAAGTGGTTATTATCACTATTATTTATGAGAATAGATTTCATTAATACTGTTAGTGCTGATTCGACTGTTGATTTATGTTCATATTTTCCACGGATAAATAAAAATAACATTCGATGTATCCCTCACGGCATTGATGCAGAAAAATTTTTTTTTGCAGATAAGGCAGTTCTCCAGGCCAGCTATGCACGTGAGAATATCTGCTATATTGGTTTTTTTGGTCGGTTCATGGCCCCAAAAGGCTTCAAGTATCTAGTAGATGCAATTGAAATTATAACTCGAGAAAAACAAACAAAAAAGATACCATTGGTTTTAACATTTGATTGGGGTGGTTTTGTTAGAGAAGACTATCATGATATCGAGTGTAGGGGACTCGATACTTACTTTCATATGATGAAATTTACTGATGATATGCCTGGTGTAATCAAAGCTATGGATATAGTTGCCATGCCCTCCTTATCGGAGGCTAGCGGTTTGTTGGGCATGGAAGCACTTGTGGCTGGAGTTCCCATTATTGGATCAAGTTGCATAGGTTTACGAGAAGTGCTTGCGGATTCACCCGCAATTATGGTTCCTCCCAAAGACTCAATAGCTTTGGCAAATGCAATTGTAAAAGAGATTAATTCGTCGACTAAAGAAGAATTCCGTAGATTCTCTAGTATTGCAAAAGAACGTTTTTCCATTCAACGTCCTGCACAACAATTAAAAAAACTGTACGATGAGATTGTTATTCAATGAATGTTGAGCGGTTAGGTGGGTCTAAACCTAATGTGAGGCAGCATATATAACTTTACGATTGGGAATACCCTCTCTTGAACCAATAGTAAGCACTTGAATTTAAATATTACCGAGCACTTGTCAGAGTGCGGTTGCAGGATCAGGTTTTTAAAAATACAGGAATATTGTTACTCTTCCAGTGCTGTAAGGAGTCAACTAGTTTTGAAGAACAATCAGCTACGCTTAATTATTGGCCTTATAGTTGCCAGCACTATTGTTGTGGCATGTTGGATCGGTTATAGATCATTTTTTAGAGGTAATATAGTAAATAGTGGTGATGGTTTTGTTCTGCATGAATTGTTATTAGAGGATTATGACTTAAATGATATCGGTGTTGTGGACATCAACGCTGACTACTTTCTCGATATATTTACGTTGAATCATAGCGGGGATCAGAGTTTACTGATAAATCGTCGAGATCTGCATTTTGATCCGAAATTTCATGATAAACTGCTGAGCCAAAGTCGTGAATATCCAGCAGTCGAAGACTCATTAAAAGATCCTGCATTCAATAAATCGGGAGTATATATTTATCGAAAGGCAAGATGGCTATACATTAAAGCATACAAACTGCCACTAGGTGTTCGAGTAACAGGAACATTGTCTATACCATGGCCAATCGAAATCGATAATGATCAAACAGATGCTAATGCGATATCCAAGTTTTCTACCGAAAATAACAAGACTATACTCAAATTCTCCCTGATCAAAAATGGAATGATGGTTTTGAATGGTGTAGAGGATATTGTTGAGCTACCGCACTCTTTTATAATAGGTGGTATAGATCTAGACCGAATCTATGTTGGAATTCCTGGCATTACCCCACCTGACCATTCATTTATACTGAGATGGCGTGACCGACATGGAATCGCTTGGTCAGATGTAAATGGAGATCGGCAAATTGATGCCTTTGTTGTTCGTGGCGGGGTCAAAGGCCAATTAGATAATCTGGATTATTTGAATATAAATGATGAACTATTTACCCAAGATTCGAATGGAAATTTTCGAAATGAGATTTCTGATTTTGGGTTTAAAAAGGGAGATTGCCCTGGCCGTAGCATTAATTGGGTTGATATCAACTCCGATTTACAGCTCGACTTGCATATAGTTTGCAGTCGCAGCCCAACTGAACTTACATTTCCTGACCAGCTTTGGCAACGTCAAAGTGTAACAAATTTTTCGGAAGTTGCCGCATCTGTTGGTTTGGCAAATCCAGGTCAATCCGTAGGTATTTGGGTGGACTTTAACAACGATGGGCTTGTTGACTACATAGCAAGTCAATCTGATGGCATTTTCTATTACGAAAATAAACGTAATAGTTTCTTCAAACATAAACTTTACCAAGGTGATCGTCAAAAATTTGAAGACGTTGCTGCAGTGGATTTTGATTCAGATGGTGACATAGACCTGTTAGGTGTTGGAAAAAACGGTTCGCTTTTAATATCAAATGTCCATGGATCTCCTGAAGTGGCTCGAACGGAAGAGTTTGGATTGCCCGCGAAATCGATTGCAGTCAATTGGGTAGATTACGATAATGATGGATTGATGGATATACATTTTGTCCCGCAAGGTATTTTTCGACAACAACCTGCAGGTGAATTCGTGCGTATGAATATATTGACAATTGATAAATCGCTATCATTGCTACTTTCTGCAGAATGTTCTTTCTTTGACGCGAATAATGATGGCTCTGTTGACTCGCTATGTGGATTTGTGCATAAACCTCCGTTAATCGTTCGCGCCTACAAGAGATTGACTATAGGAGATAAGCGATCTACGCAATGGACAAGTTCCTTTCATGCCAATACTCACTTTGATAATCACTGGTTACAGGTAAAATTAGTCGGTCCGCCAATGAACCTCGAAGCGATTGGCGCCAAAATATTTGTTACGACGAGTTTGTTAACACAGATGAGACATGTTGGCTATGCAGAAGGCGCACGATTTAGTCAAGGACATTATAGAACGTATTTTGGTATGGGAAAATCAAGCAAGGCTGAGCAGGTGAGAGTCGTTTGGCCAGACGGGACTGAGGAAATCCACAATGATGTTGATGTAAATAGATTACTAGTATACGAGTATAACAATCATCTATCTTCACCAATCATTAAACGACCAATGCTGCATGTTAAATAAAATTAGAAACTATCATCGCACTTGCGAAATTCGTCCACTAAACCTTTTATATTTCCCTTTGTGGGTGAGGGGGACATTACGTGGTGTACGCCAATATTCCAATAGCCGAGCGCGTAAATTTACACTACGTCGATTGTTCAAACTGGCGTCACCCAATCTTGTATCACCAGTATTTATTATTGGTGCTCCTCGATCAGGAACAACGTTCCTGGGAGATTGCATAGCTGAGTTACTTGAAATTTCCTATTTTTTTGAACCTGTAATTACGAAAGCGGCGGTTAGGACAGTTTACACAAAAGAATGGAGCTACAGAAAAGCAAGCTGGATATATAGGCAAATATACTCTTGGTTGCTAAGAATACAGTTAGATGCTGATTTACGATTCTGCGAAAAAACACCAGGAAATTGCTTTATATTACCTTTTTTTCTGAAGACTTTTCCTCAAGCGAAGTTCATTCATATTATTCGAGATGGCAGGGATGCTGCCATTTCACTGGCAAATAAACCGTGGTACCAGATGGCAATGAATGGTGAATATCGCAGAGAAGCTGATGGATACCTGTTTGGCTCTGGAAGAAGATTCTGGGTAGAATCTGACAGAGTTGAAGAATATGAAAATACAACGGATCGCCATCGCTGTATATGGTTATGGAGGCGTTACGTTGAAGAAGCGAAACGCGGTTGTGAGCAAGTTCCACAGGATCAGTTGCTCGAAATCAGATATGAGGAACTAGTTTCAGATCCTGTATCAAATGCAGAAGCAATTCTCAATTTTCTTGACATTATAGATACAGAATCCCGACAGGTATTTATCGACACGGTGCATGGTCGTGCTCGAATAGACTCTATTGATCGTTGGAAGTCTGAACTAACAGAGTCTGAAAAAAACACCTTGTACAAAGAAGCAGGAAACTTACTAGAGGCTTTGGGTTATTCAGATGCCTAATATGCGCTGAGTAAACTTATGATGATATTCGGGGCATAATAAGCAATGGGTTTAAATTGCCATCACTTGCGATACTATGAGTGAAAAACCTCAGAAAGACTATGTATTAAATAATGTTACCACGGTAAAACTGGTGGTCTATCAGGTATAGGTTGTTAGCCAGTGCAAGTTTTTGCAACAGAACCGAAATATGTAGCGCTTTTTGATCGCACTGAAATTGAATATACGGGGTAGTCCTAGGCTGTCGAAACAAGCGCTTTTTTGTGAAAATTATTTTCTCGGTTAATGGA